>DATACQ010000094.1:0-7810 GCA_036258955.1 Binatia bacterium | reverse complement strand
CCGCGAAGTTTCGCCCTGGTTTGGGTTCAGGACGTGATAAAAGAGCAGCGCGAAATCTTTGGCGCCGATCCCTGGCCCTACAATCTCGATGACAATCGCGGCGCGTTGGAAGCCGTGATTCGCTACGAGTACGAACAGGGCATGATCAAGAAAAAACCGCAGGTTGAGGAGTTATTCTTCCCGCCTAGCCTGCAGCGCATTCAGCACTACGTTTAGGCCCGAGCGGCCCGTTCAGGGTTCAATGTTCAAAGTTCAAAGTTAATTCGGAGTTCGGAATTGAGCTTTGAATAGGTCGATGGAGGCATTCGCGGCGGATTTCACCGCTCTATATTATATTAGCAATTGCTCCGAGACCTTGAACCTTGAACTTTGAACCTTGAACAGAATTTCTTCCTAGAGATTGTAAAGTCTTGCCGCGTTCTCTCCCATAATCTTGGTCTTTAGCGCTTCCGATATGTCTTTTCGCTCCATCACTTCTTCGACCGTGTGAGGGAATTTTGAGTCACTGTGATTGTAATCGGTAGCAAATACCAGCCGTTCCGCGCCGACGAATTCGGCCACATACGGCACCATTTTTTCGTCCATCTCGAAAGCATAAAACATCTGACCGCTCTTCATATATTCGCTGGGGGGCTTGGTGAGCCAGGGCACAGTCGGTTGCAAGAATTCATAGTGTTCATCGAGCCGCTCCATCCAGTAGGGCACCCAGCCGCAGCCCGCTTCCATGAAAGCAAATTTGAGCCGCGGAAAACGTTCCAAGAGCCCGCCAACGACCACGCAGAGAGTCGCGATCATCTGCTCGAAGGGGTGGGCCACCGCGTGCGTAAAAAACGGATGATCAAATCGGTCCGTTGCCGCGGGCACCCCGTCGCCAGCGCCGACATGGATGCAAACCGGCACATTCAAACGTTCCGCTTCCGTGAAGAATGGAAAGAGATCGGGATGATCCAAGTTTCTTCCCGAGGCTGAAATTGGTGGTGTCGCCACCGCAACGAACTTCAGCTCTTGCACCGCCCGGCGGAGCTCTTCCACGGCCTGCGCAGGGTCCTGGATAGCCGTCAAGGCGACGCCCTTGAGACGGCGCGGATCCGCCTTGCAGTAATCGGATAGCCAGTTGTTGTAGGCCCGCGCAATCGCCGAGGCGAGATCCTTGTCTTCAACAAAGGGCAAGCTCAGGAATGGCGATGTGCCGAATAGTACAGCCGTGTCGATGCCCTCCAAGTCCATGTCTTTCAGGCGCTGCACCGGATCGGTCATCCCCGTAGTGGGCTGCGGATTGCGGCTTCGGGGCGCCCCAACAAAGCTGCACGCCTTGCCCACGGGTTTGGGGGTTAACTTGCCATCGATCATGACGAAACTGAATCCTCGATTATCTTTCACCACGCGCGGTGCGCGGGCCCGGTACGGTTCCTCTAGAAGATCTGCCCAGGGAATATCCCTCTCCAGTACATGTCCATCAGCATCAATGATACGCATACATCGGTCCCGTCCTTCGTAGTTAAACGTTTAGTGCGCACTTGAACCATCAGAAACAAAACTCATATTAACATGCGCCAAGCCGTGATCGTGAGGTCGTTTAGTGCACATACTCGATGGCTAGTGAAGATCGATAGCTTGGCGCGGTATTGATCGCCGCTGCTTGGAGAAGCCGAAACAGGAGCTTCCTATCACTTCACTTCACCCGGGAATAGCTTTGAGCCATAATCCCGATTGACTTCGCGGATGAGCGTGTTGTCAAAGAACCTCTTGGGATCCAATTCGCGGGCTTTCGGATTGTTCGAATGCTCGAGAACAACGCGAACAGCGCCTCCGTCAACTGTCATGTCTTTATTCCAGACTTTAATTCCTTCCCGATAGCTGTCATCCAATAATTTGGGATCGGAGATTTTGGTGTACTGAGCCTCGATCTTTTTGGCATATGCCGGATCATCGATGGAGCGTTTTACGCCGTCCAGATAGCCCATGAGAAAGACTTTGAGCGTATTCGGGTACTTTTGCAGAAAGGCGCGCGCCACGCCGGTCCCTGGTCCAACGATTTTGAGGCCTTGTTCGAAATAATCGATGATCAGCGGATAGTCTTTGCTGCGCGCCATCTCGCTCTGCGGCGGCGTCACGATTAAGCCATCGGCATTGCCGGATAGGAATGTGGTCAAAGCATCCGGCGGACCTTTGTGATAGAGGAGTTTGATATCCTTGCCGATTTCCAGGCCGCGCTCCTTGGCGGTCTTGCGCATCGCGATCTCACCGAAGGCTCCCACCGAAGTCGTTGCGACCGCTTTGCCTTTGAGAGCCTCGAAGGTCGTGAGTCCTTTCTGGCCGAACAATGCCAGGGTGCTGCGGTCCACGGAGGCGGCGATGTAAATCAGATCACTGCCGCCGACGTTGGCGTGGATGGTCGAGGCGCCGCCCTGATAAATGTCGATTTGCCCTGAAATCAGCGCCTGGGCCGACGCGGTGGCGCTGAGCTGGCTGATATGCAAGTTTACGCCGCGCTTCGAAAAGTAACCTGCTTCTTGGGCTACGAGCAGAGGCAGGTAAAGCGGGCCATAGGCGGCGATGGCAACCTGAAGCGAAGTTCTTTCAGGTTTCGGTTCGGTATTTTGCGCCGGATAGAGCTCTGCGGCCGGCGTCAAAACCCACGCCAAAAAAACGCTCACGATGAGTCGTAGCCGAGCGGTAGCTAAGATTGTCATTTTGTCTCCGAAAATTACTGTACCGCGAGTATGTTTGCGAGCTTGGTCACGATCGCAGGACTTAGATTAAACATGCTGTCGACGATTTTTCGCACTTCTTCTCCGTTCAGTGGGGTCACCTCCAGCTGAGCCTTTTTCGCTTCCGCTAAAATCCGGCCTTCAACTAGCTGAATGGGCAGATTTAAAAATCCTGAGCATAAGAGCGAGGCTGCGTACGCGGCGGTTAAGCATGCTGAGCAATGGGATTTTCTGCAACATGAGTGATCTCCTAAAGAGCAACCAAGCATTCAAATTATTTGGCGGCCAGGATGCTGGCCAGCTTCGACTTTGTAGCCGGAGGCAGGTTGAATAGATCGTCGACGAGCTTTTTTACCTCATCACCCGTCAGTGGATTAATGTCGAGGTTGCTCTTCTTCGCCTCAGCAACAAAGCCGGGATCGACCAGCGTCTTGGCGAACGCATTGCGAAGGATGTGCAGCCGTTCCTTGGGCGTACGCGGAGTGGTGACGTAGAGCCGGACAATGGCCGCGGGATCGATGGCGCCCGCTTTCATCAGGAGGCGTGCTTCTTCTGTTTTGGCGAGATCCAGAGCCAAGGGCACCGTGGGCAAATCCGGCAGTTTCTTCGAAGTAACTTGCAGGACGACATTCACCTCTCCAGCCGGTATTGCTCTGGCCCACGCAACTCTTAAGGTCTCCCACGCCCAACATCCTCCATGCAGCTCGCCGCTGTCCGCAGCTAAGCGCACCTCGTTAGTGCCCTTGTAACCTTCGACGAGTTGGATCGGCAGATTGAGCGAGGCGGCGAGAACACGGGCGACGTCGCTGGTGCTGTTGCCCGGAGAAAGGCCGCCGAGCTTGATCGGTGTTTTGGAGGCAAACCATTGGTCGATGCTTGCCACGCCACTCTCCTTGCGTAGCGCGCATACCGTGCTGTCCTGCACGGGAACCCCGAGAAATTCCAGCTCGCGCATGTCGATATCAATGCCTTTCATGCCTAACACTCGCCCGAGGATCAGACCGCCATTGAACATGCCGATCGACAAGCCGTCGGGTTTGGCGCTGCTGTGCACGTATTTTGCCGCGATAAACGTGCCCGCGCCGGTCATATTCTCGACGATGAGCGTAGGATTGCCCGGGATGTATTTGCCCATGTGGCGCGCCATCGCACGAGTGTAGATATCAAAGCCGCCACCGGCGCTGCCGCCCACGATGACCCGAATGGTTTTGCCTTTGTAAAAATCCTCCGCCGCGAAGAGTTTCACGGGCAAGAGCCCAAGCGCCAACAAAAACACCAGCAAAGCATTCGTCATAATGCGCCCTCCCGAAGGGTCAATACCGGTAAAATGAACTGTTTTCAATCTTTTCTTCTCGGTGAGCGGCTTTGCAGTGACAGCGGGTTTGCTGCCGTCTCCCGGCATCCCTGAACGTGCCGCTCAGAGGCAAGGCTTCAACCGGCATGATCGTTCTTTATTCGCGGTTGACGCGCGCATGTCAATTCACATACTGTCTCGTTGATTTCGCCGACCCGGAAAGGAGATGGCGCATGAAAAACAGCCCTGTCAAATTGCTCGTAACCGCGATCACTCTCGCAGTTTTCGCGCCGCTCTCGGCCGCGCGGGCCGCCGGTGATGAGTTTTACCGTGGCAAAGTGATACGGTTGGTGGTCGGTTTTTCAGCGGGCGGAGGATTCGACACTTATGCGCGGCTCGTAGCGCGCTATATGGGGAAATACATCCCGGGTAACCCTACGATGGTGGTTGAGAATATGACCGGCGCGGGGAGCCTCATCGCGGCCAATCACGTTTACAAGGTAGCGCGACCGGACGGATTAACGATCGGCTCCTTCAACGGCAACCAAATTCTTGGCCAGCTCGTTGGCGCGCCAGGCATCAACTTCGATGCGCGAAAAATGGAGTGGATGGGCGCCCCCGGATACAACCACGATCTTTGCGTGCTGAATCGCCAGAGTGGGGTGACCACCGCCGAACAATGGCTTGCGTCGCAGACCGCTCTCAAACTCGGCGGTAGCGCTCCCGGCGCGCCCACGGATGACGGGCCAAAGATCCTCAAGGAGGCGATTGGGCTCCCTTTGCGGATCATTAGCGGCTACAAAGGCACGGCCGATATTCGGGTCGCCGTAGAATCGGGCGAAGTCGATGGTCTTTGTGGCTTCTCCTGGGCTTCCGTGCGAGCCACATGGCGCAAGGCTCTCGAGTCAGGGCAGGTGGTTGTGGTCCTACAAAGCGCTCCCAAGGCTTCGCCGGATCTGCCGGACGTGCCCATTGCTATCAACTTTGCCAAGACACCGGAGGCGCGCCAGCTCATTGAAGCAGGCATACATACCCCCAGTTCGATCACTTACACTTATTCGCTGCCCCCTGGCACGCCAAAGGAGCGGGTCCAGATTTTACGCCGTGCTTTCACGGAGATGGTGAAAGACAAGGATTTTTTGGGCGATGCGGCCAAGGCCAATCTCGAGATAGCGCCGTTCACGGGCGAACAAGTAGAGCGGAATATCGAGGCACTCTTTAAAACGCCACCGGCAGTGGTGGCAAGACTCAAGGACGTAATCAAATAAGCGGGCCGCTGAAAAAGACTCATATGCTTCGTTGCGCTCGATCGATTTCGCGTCAACGTACGACCGGAGTACGCCTCCGCTCATCGATCTTCGCGCGCCTCGCCTCTGAGGTCCTTTTGAGCGGCCCGCAAGACAAATTTTTCCTACGGATCGACTCAAGGGGAGGAGGTTGGTGTGCGCTAAACCTTGACTAAACCTAAGACCTCAACCTGCTTAGAGAGGATTGCCCTGACCGACGGCCGCTCTTTCATTCGTTGGAGCCAGCTGCCGAGCTTCCGCAGCTCTGGCACTGGCAGAGCACCGTAGCTCTCCATGCGCAAAAAGCGTGGGACGATGGCGATGTCAGTCAAACTAAAGTTGTCGAGAAAATACGGCTTCTCGCCGAGGGCTTCTTCCAGGTAGGGGAGCAAATTGCGTAAAGCCGCGCGTTTCTCTTCCAGCAAGGCCTCGCTGCGCTCCGGCATCTTCTTCATCATCTCGGCGCGTAGCGCCCAATAGGGCTCGTGCGTATAGTTTAAAGCGTAATCGATCAGCACACGCCCACGCCCCCGCAGATACGGATCCTTCGGCATCAATGGTGGATTGGGATATTTCTCATCCAGATACTCATTGATAATACAGGACTCGAAAAGAACTTGTCCGTCATCTTCGATGACCGGTATCTTGCCGTAAGGATTGCGCTTGAGGTGCTCGGGACTCTTCTGCTCCTTCTTGGCCAACGAGACCGTTACGCCCGTCCAGCTCAAGCCCTTTTCTGCCAGGGCGATTTTCACGCGGTCGGAGTTCGAGGACGGAACATCGTGGTATAAAGTGATTGCCATTTCTTCTCCTTTGGCGAGTGCGCGGCGGGATCATCCGGGCCCGCCCGCGCTTGTACGCGGATCAGCTACTGACCCACCACGGTCAGGCGGCCAGCGGATAGCTATTTCGATCACGAGCCGCAATCACGGAAGAGGCGAACCTGTTAACACTCGTTGTCCTTCTAGCATCCCCAGAGCGTGGCAACAAGGAATCAGCGCTCGTTAAGATTTTTCGGACCGCTTACCAGAGCCACGGAGCTGACAATCAGCGCAGCGGCGAGAAGAATGCGCGCGGTCATCGTCTCCTTGCCGAGGAAATAGCCCAGTATGATTGCGACCAGCGGATTCACGTAGGAGTATGTGGCCACGAGAGGAATCGGCGCATTGCGCAAGAGCCAGGCATAGGCGACAAAAGCTGCGGGACCGATGAGGGTCAAGTAGCTCCATGCCAGGGCGGAGCGGGCTGAGATTTGGTTGACATCGAGATCATAGAATTCGCCCCGAAGTGAGGCGATCGCCGCCTGCACCGCGCCCCCGGCCAACATCTCCATACCGGTGATGAGCAGAGGAGAACTCGGCAGCGTCGCGGTTTTACCCTGGATCGAACCGAAGGCCCACAACAGCGATGCCATCAACACAGCCATTGCACCGTAAAAGTATGTCGGTTCCGAAGCATTGGCGGTCCAACCTATCAACAAAGCCGCGCCGCAAAAGCCCGTGATGATACCCAGGGCTGATGCCGAGTTCGGCCAGGCTCCGTCGCGGCGAAGCGCGTCGATTACAACCATCCACAACGGCACGGTCGCTACCAGCAACGCAGCGAGGCTGGACTCGATGTATTGCGCCGCCCAAACGACACCGCCGTTGCCGCCCCCCAGCAGAAGAATGCCGATAATCGAGGCATTGCGCCATTCGAGTCTGCTCGGCGGCGGATCGCCGGCAAGCCGCCGCCAACCGTAAAGGAATGCCCCAGACAGGACGAAACGCGCCGCCGCCGAAATGAATGGCGGCACGGTTTCGACGGTGAAACGAATTGCCAGATACGTAGAACCCCAGATCAGGTAGACGGCGCTGAGCGCCGTCCAAATCGCCAACGATGATGGTTGGGACACGTCTCGCAATACTTCAGCTCTCTGGGCTTATTAAGAAACGGATGGAGAGTTATAGCTCACGAAGACATTACAAGAGCACGAGATACAGAAGAATCACGATCGAAACTCGTGGAGTCTCGCGCTTTTGTACGTTTCGGTGAATATCCAGCTTCGCTGGTTCGCTAGGAGTGACGCTGGCTCGTGAATTGGGCCGGCTACGAGGCTGGTGCCATGCCCTTTTTCTGCAATTCTTCCACTGCGCTGTCGGTTTTCTTGATCTCAGCTATGCCCATTCCTTTTAGCACGTTGGCGGCTTTGGTGAACTGGCAGTCATCATAGGGGACAATCTCAACACGATTTCCCCACGGATCGAGTATGTTCAGCCGCTCATTGATACTCTCGATGCCTGCCCTCTCCATGGCGCGACGCACCAGGTCGCGGTTGTCCACCACGAGGCCAAAGTGGCGTTTGGTATCCGGCGCCTGGGTTCTCCCGAGGGTGAGTTGGATGAACTGATCTCCGAGGTCAATAAAGACGTTGTGATCACCTCGCCCGCGTAACGTGAAATCGAACAGGGCCCCGTAAAATTCCAAGGCTTTGTCGAGATCGTCAACTTCGAGGACGACGTGGTTTATGCCCAATGGGC
>DATACQ010000093.1:0-4848 GCA_036258955.1 Binatia bacterium | reverse complement strand
CGGCAGCGTTGTTGGTTTGTTTGAATTCGGCCTCGCCACCATTGTGCTTCCGCGAACACTACTCGATCTCACAGCCGGCATTGGTTTGACCTCCGACTCCCCCGATTTTTCGTTGGGGTTGTCGTTACCCTTTACTTGTTTCAATCCGCTGCTCGGTAGGTGTTAAGCGTCGAAATCATTGGCGGCGTAAGTCTCTGGGGCTTCGATCGCGCACCACGAATGCGGAAAACCTATTCTGGATTTTCCGTTTAACGGCATATACCTCTCCTCTCCCACTATAGTCCGACGGAAGAAAGATCGCGCCGCTTTAGCTCACGATTTCTACTCCAGTAACTAGGCACGGGAGGGTTTGCGAGCATGTTTCCCGTTGTGAAATTTGGGCTTTGAATTGTGGTGCCGTTTGCCGTTGAATCGTATGTCGACCGTGATGAATGCACCATCAGCCTCGATCTCAACTTTAACGTAAGAACCCTCGGTGTGTACGATAGTCTTTTTGGTCTTAACCAAGGCACCAGCTGTAATCTCGCCGAGCTGCCCGTCAGTCATTCTGACGGGCTGTTTCTTTCCGAATTCCGGATCCTCGTTCGCGAATGCTGGAAGTGAGATCGTGGCTAATCCGGCTGCCAATGCCAAAGCGGCGAACGGCTTCTTCACGGTGGCCTCCTTGATGGAACCCCCCAACGGCGATCCTTCAGCGACAAAGTTCGACAGAGCACGATATGTGCAAGATGGGGGCCTTACTGAGATCATGCAGGTGTTTCACCAAGAGCCAGCCATTTTCCTCCTAAGTAGCGGATCTTTAACTCGCGATGTGAGTGATGCCAAACAAACCAGAACCCAACGGTGAACAATAGCTGATCACATGGCTTAGCCACTGGTCAGGTACTACCCAGCCGTAGTTCATGACAGATACGCGCAACGTTTAGGATTACTCCAGTTTGTGTGGCCCCAGATGAGCCACGATCGGGTTAAATGAATTGTGTCATCGTTGGGTGGCGCGGATGTACACCGGGGCGACACTTGCTTGAAGATAGTTGACCGACGGATAACAAATGAACAGCAGAATTTCCTTATAGCGTACCGAATCGATGCGAATCGATTGGCATATCCATTGCTCGCACAAAGCTTAGAACAGTGACTCTTTGCTTCCAAAGGGCATCATCGTGAGCAATGCACGTGATAATCGCGAGAAGCTACAGCAGCGTATTCGCGAGAAACAAGGCCAGATCCAAGCTTTCCTCGCGAAGGCCCAACCTCGAACCACCCGACTTGCAATCGCCAGCATTGTATGCGCCGGTCTGGCCGGTCTTCTGACTGCAGGACCGGCGGCCGGCGGACCATCGTTCACCCAGGCATTAACCGAAACGTTAGGGACAACATCGCCCAGCTGGAGATTGCTTTGTGCTGCGGCGACGGTTCTCTCTTTTCTCGCTACGACCATGCTCTCAATTCACAAGATCCAAGATCTACCGGACAGAGTAGCAAAAGCACAGGCGGCGTACAGCCGGCTTGAAGCGATCGAAACATTACTGGAGACAACGGAGATCTCGACCTCCACGGCTGCAGACCAGTACGCACAAATCGTTCATGACGTGTCATTCGTGCCAGCACAGACCTAACAAAAAATAGATGGACGCATCGCAAGCCTGTTTGCGTTAGACTTCCACCTTCGCATTTTCCCTTACCATCTCTTCGGCGTGTTTGCGCGTTCTCTCGGTGATTTTGATGCCCCCCAGCATGCGAGCGACTTCATCCACCCGCTCGCGAGGTTTAAGCTCCTTGACCGTCGTGGCGGTCTGGCCTTTCACGATCTCCTTCTGTACCACGTGGTGGGAATCAGCCAGGGCGGCGATCTGCGGAAGGTGGGTGACACAAATCACTTGGTGCGACGCCGCTACTTTCTTGAGCTTCTTGCCCACGATCTCAGCCACACCGCCGCCAATTCCGGCGTCTACTTCATCAAACAAGAGAGTCGGAATGGCGCCGGGGGAGAGTACCAGGGATTTAATCGCTAGCATCAATCGCGAAACCTCGCCGCCTGAAGCGATCCGGGCGATCGGCTTGGGCGGTTCGCCGGGATTTGGTGAAAAATAGAATTCAACTTCGTCGCTACCGGTCGATCCGATCTTCTTCCCGCCGACAAAGAAGGGCGGCTGATCGGTCCTTTCCTCTCGCTCCAGAAAACGAATTTCAAAGACCGTGTGCGGCATTCCGAGGTTCTTGAGTTCTTTCTCGACCTCACGTTTAAAGCGCTTGGCGACTCTGCGGCGCTCGGCCGACAAGGCGCCTGCGGCTTGCCAAACCTTCTCGCGCGCAGCATCGAACGCGCGTTCCAGCTCCGGAAGTTCCCCTTCGCCACGGTCGAGCGCCTGCAACTCGGCTTCAGCTTCCCCTTGCCTGCGCAAGATATCTTCAATGCTTCCGTTGTATTTGCGCTTCAACCTCTGTAGTTCAGACAACCGGTCTTCCAAATGGTCGAGGGCGCCCGGCTCGAAGTGCATCTTATCGGCGTACCGGCGCAACTCCATGTTGGCTTCTTCGAGCTGCGCCAGAGCGCCCCGCACTAATTCAGCCGCATTCGCCAAAGCGCCGTCTACCTGGGCCAGCTCCCGAAGTTTATTGCCGTAGCGCCCGAGCGGCGCCACCAGAGCATTGTCCCCTTCGTAGAGAAGCTCTTCACCTTCACGGCATCCCTGATAAAGTTTCTCGGCGTGAACGAGAATATTTTTCTTCGCTTGCAGTTCCGCCTCTTCGTCTTGCCGCAATCGAGCACGCGCAATCTCTTCGACCTGCGCCTCCAAAAGCCCTCGCTCCCTTCTGCGCCGCTCGACTTCCTCGCGCGCATGTTTTAGGGCTTGCCACGCCGAAGCAAAGGCCGAGAATTTCTCGCCCATGGAATGAACATCTCCGGCGAGCTCGCCAAAGGCATCCAGTAGGTCGATATGGGTTTCAGGGTTGAGCAGCGTCTGATGCTCGTGTTGCCCATAGATGTGAACAATAGCCGGCCCGATTTCGGAGAGGAGACCCAAAGGGCAGAGACTTCCGCCGAGATAGACGCGGTTCTTGCCGGCTCGGGTAACCACGCGCCGGATGATCAGGTCTTCATCCACTGCGATGCCCGCATTGTCGAGTTTGTCTTTCACCGTCGGCGGCAGCTCTTCAAACGAGGCTTCAACGCTCGCCTCTTCCTGATTGTGCCGGATGAAATCGGCCGTAACACGCCCTCCGGAAATCAATCCGAGGGCATTGAGAATGATCGATTTTCCGGCCCCGGTCTCGCCGGTGAGTACGTTCAGACCCGGGCCGAGCCGCAGCGCCACTTCATCGATGACGGCGAAATTCTTAATCCGCAACTCGCGAAGCATTGGTCGGTAGACGCTCTCCCCATTTGAGTTTAGTGCGAAGGATCTCGTAATAGCTCCGTGACGGCAGTTTTATCAGCGAAACGGGCAGGCCATAGTCGCGCGCTTCAACCAGATCCCCATTATTGAGGCGGATACCCTGCTGTCCGTCGGGAACCAAAATCACCGTATCGCCGAAGGATCGCAGTGTCACCCGAATCGCAGACTTGCTAGATACGACAATCGGCCGGTGCGTCAACGTGTGCGGGCAAATTGGACTCAGAATGATTGCCCCCAGCGTCGGCTCAAGTATTGGCCCGCCCGCAGCGAGGGTGTAAGCGGTGGAGCCCGTCGGCGTAGAAATAATCAGACCGTCGGCCCTGTACGTGCACAGGTAGTCGTCACCCACATAGGTTTCCAGGTCGATGATCCGGCTGCGCGCGCCTTTAGCTATGACCGCATCGTTAAGGACGCGAAATGTCTGGCGCTTTCCCCGTTTGCTCGAAACACTTACTTCCAGCGTCATACGCTGCTCGACCTCGTAATCGCCTTCTAGGGTTTTGGCAAGCACCGCCTCCAACTCGTCAACCGCCACTTCCGTGATGAAACCAAGCCCGCCCATATTGACCCCGAGAATTGGCACATCGGGCCGCTCTACCATCGGTGCAATATTGAGCAAAGTACCATCGCCGCCGAGGGAAATGATCAGGTCCGCTCGGGCGGCTAATTGTTTCTTCGTACAGGAGTGCGCCGCATCCGGCACCACCCCGTTTTCCACCAGTACTTTGCGTCCCCGCTTCTTTAGCCAAGGGATCAGCCAGCGCACCATCTCGGCTGCCTTGGGTTCTTGGTATTTTGGCACCAGACCAACGACGCGGATCATCTAGGTTGCTTCCCTGGGCGACATTACCACAGGCCGACAAAAATGCCATGACCCTGGTTCAAGGTTCGCGTTCAAGTTCAACTATGACCGTTTGATTCCATTCTTAATTAAAATGGCCTGGAGCAGTTCCGGCTCGAAGCGTCGGGACAGGCCTAAGGCGTGACCATCTCGGAGCGTTGACATGCCAACGATCGCGGAGTTACTGATTCTTAACGGCTCTATATCGGTTTAGCCAAAAAAACCTGCTTTGCGGAAACATGGCCCTCATGCCGATAATCTCCCGTTTACTCCTCGTAACAATTTTACTTCTCTGCGCAGCCGTTAGCACCAGCGGACAAGATCTCGGCAAACTGCCGTACGTCCCCACGCCTCAGAAAGTTGTCGACGAAATGATCAGGCTCGCCAAAGTCACCGATCGCGATTTCGTTATCGATCTCGGCTCCGGTGACGGCCGCACAGTCATCACCGCAGCCAAGCATGGTGCCGAAGGTTTCGGTGTTGACATCGATCCGAGGCTGGTCTCGCTGGGTAACAAGAACGCCAAGTCAGCGGGCGTAGCCGATCGCGTGCAGTTCTTTGAACGGGACATGTTCAAGACCGATATCGCGAAGGCAAGCGTGCTTA
>DATACQ010000092.1:0-6876 GCA_036258955.1 Binatia bacterium | reverse complement strand
ATCCCATTGCCGCCGCGGGAACGATGAAAATTTGCGAACTGTTCTGGCAACTGCGCGGAGAAGCCGGCGCGCGACAGGTTCCCGGCCGGCCGGAGCGTGGTGTCGCACAGGCCTGGGGCGATTTGATGCAGGTCGGAACGGTGGTTGTCGTTGGGACGAAGGAACCGGCTTGAAAGGGATCAAAAGTCTAAACGTTCAAAACGTTAAAGCCGTCCAAAACGTTTTCGGACGATCCAGAAAGACGTCTTGAACGATTTGAACGAATTGAACTGGCTAGGTTGCTCATATGAAGTCTGAGCCGAAAGCCGTGCGCGGTACGCAGGTCAATGGCGAGCAGGGGAAAATCCTGTCGAACTTGTACACCCCGGAGCTGCGCTACGTGTTTGATACTGGCGAGGCGATGGGCCGCTATCTGGCGGAACTCAAGGAAGGGAGGCTCATCGCGCGTTGCTGCCGGGTATGCGATCGGGTCATGATCCCCCCACGTATGTTTTGTGAGCGTTGCTTTCGCCCGACGGATGATTGGGCCTATGTCAAGGATACTGGAACGGTGAACACGTTTTCGCTCTGCTATGTGAGCTGGGACGTCCGCCGGCTGAAGCGGCCGGAGATTCCGGCGGTGATCGAAATCGACGGAGCGGCGCCGGGAATGGGTATTCTTCATCTACTAAGACGAGTAAAGCCGGGCGACGTTCACGTTGGCATGCGTGTTGGCGCGGTGTGGAAACGGGCATCCAGACGCACTGGGAGTATCACCGACATTGAATACTGGAAACCCCTGAAATGATCAGGCTGTGGGTTGCGCGGAAAGTTGCGGTAGAGGATCGGTCGGTTGAACCGACCGTGGGTCGGGCCGGCGGAGTTTCACGTCAACTTGAACTTTAAAGGTTTTCACCATGCATTCCATCGCGAAATGGCACGTTGAGATCCCGATTCAGTCGCTGCACACGGCGGGTGTTGCGGGACAAAAATTTCTTTCAGCGCTCAAGGAACGTGGCGAGCTGGTGGGAACTCGTTGCTCAGCCTGCGCTCAGGTCTACCTCCCCGCACGACTCTACTGTGAACGCTGCTTCGGCGAGTTGACCGAGGACGTCCTGGTGAAGCCTGAGGGAATCATCAAAAGTTTCACTTTTGCATATCTCGACCGAAACAATAAACGGCTGGAACCGCCGCTCGCGTTAGCCCTTGTGCAACTAGACGGTGCTAGCACGTTATTTCTCCATCGAGTACTGGACGCGTCTGAAGCGTCGCAGATTGCAATCGGGGATCGAGTGAGCATGGTGCTCAGGCCTGAAGCCGAACGCATCGGTTCAGTATTGGATATCAGAGGCTTTCGCGTAATCAGTCGTCTCGGAGGCGAGGGCGGATCAGGACCGGGACTTCTGTAGGGCAAAATCCTGCACCATTCGCCTCCGGCAGCGTCGGACGAAATCGGATTAAATCGCCGAAGTAGTTGAACTATCGGTCATTCAGACCCTTCATTTGGTTGGTACATCCATTGCTTCGTCACCGTCACAGACGGATCAGTTGTCGAGGGGAGGGAGCAATGGAGTGGTTATTGTTTGGAGCGCAGCAGCCGCAGGACACGCGCCGTCAAACCTGTAAGGTCTGCCAGTGCGCAGATAAGTTCGATTTCCACGTCTCCGACGATTTATGGAAGAAAGTAGTACCGCGCCGGTTTCAAAAAAGTGTCGTGTGCTTGGACTGTTTCGATGATCTGGCTTTTGAAAAAAATATCGATTACTCGGGTTCGATCGATGTCCTGCACTTTGCTGGAGACGGCGCGGTATTCAAGTTTCGCAAAGAATCTGCCCAGAGGCTCTGACTTTCAGGAGCGAAGCTGACGTTTGTTCTTGCGGCGGTCGTTTGAGCGGCAATCCAGGTGAGCTACTGGCAATCGCGCTCGCGGCGCAGTGTTTTGCATTCGTTGCACAGCTCGCCCGTGCCCGGCGGCGTGACTTGCTCTTCGTAACCGTCCTCCGGCCAATGCGAGCAGTTGCTGCAGAAGTGCCATATCTCCGAATCTGCAGATTTTCGGTAAGTATTGGCCATAAGCACCGTTGCGGAGTCCGACAATCAGCCAGCAACTCATATGCCATCCTGCGTAGATTTGAAAGTTGAGGCTTTGTCGAGGCTTAAGTAACGCGCTGTGAGCATGTGTCCCGGCAACGAAACATAGTCCGTCTCGGATCAAAGACATACCCACGTGCACTGGTCAGCGAATACAGAGGTCAGAGTAGAGCCGCTATTTAACAATCTTCCTGCGTGCCTCCAGCAAAAGTGCAATGCCTTGGCCGCCGCCGATGCATGCGCTGCCGAGACCATACCGCCCTTCCCGCCGCCTAAGCTCATGAATTAAGGTCGTGGTAATTCGAGCGCCCGTCGCTCCCAAAGGGTGGCCGATAGCAATGGCGCCACCATTCACGTTAACTTTGGTGCGATCGAGGCCGGCTTCCCTTTCCACAGCCAGATATTGGCAGGCGAAAGCTTCGTTGACTTCGATGAGATCAATTTGATTGACGTCAAGCGCGGCGCGCTGAA
Source organism: Binatia bacterium (assembly GCA_036258955.1). Taxonomy (GTDB): domain Bacteria; phylum Desulfobacterota; class Binatia; order UBA9968; family UBA9968; genus DATACQ01. The sequence continues at coordinate 4,335 of DATACQ010000092.1, read as the reverse complement.
GAGCTATTTTCATCGCGGGAACCGGGCCTATACCCATGATGGATGGATCGCAGCCACTTATGCCCCAAGATGCAATCCGTGCCAATGGTTCGAGGCCGCGCACCGCCGCTTCCTCGGCAGAGGCCAGCACCACTGCTGCGGCACCATCCGTAATGCCGCTTGCATTTCCCGCCGTAATGATACCGCCTTTCTTGAAGGCGGGCCTTAACGCCGCAAGCGCTTCGCGCGTTGTCTCCGGGCGTGGATGCTCATCTTGTTGAAGAACGCCGGGTATGGGGATGATCTCATCGCTCAAGCGGTTCGACTCTTGAGCCGCCTTGTGTCTCATCTGGCTTTGGAAAGCAAATTCGTCGGCTTGCGTACGGGTGATGCCATATTTGTGCGCGAGATTCTCAGCCGTCTCCGCCATGGTCAAATTGCAGTAGCTGTCCGTCAGCGCGGACCATAGAGAATCCTCCATGTTGCCGGCGCCGAGCGGAATTCCCCAACGCGCGCCGCGAATCACATGCGGAGCTTGACTCATGTTCTCAGTGCCGCCGGCCACGGCGAAATCGCCCTCTCCCAGCGCCAACATCTGAGCTGCGGAAATGATTGCTTGGAAGCCCGAACCGCACAAACGATTAACGGTCAGAGCAGGAACGGCTTCGGGAATGCCGGCCTTTAACCCGACATGGCGCGCCAGATAAACCGCGTCCGAGCTGGTTTGTTGCACGTTGCCGATGACGATTTGATCGATCTCGTACGGTTCTATCCGGGCTCGTTGCATCGCTGCGCGGGTGGCGATCACGCACAGTTCAGTAGCCGTGAGTTCTTTAAGCGCGCCGCCAAAACTTCCGAACGGCGTACGAGCCGCCGAAAGAACTACGATCTCGCGATCGATCTTCCACATACAAGGTCCTTCATCGTTGTGCCAACAGCCTTACCAGCAGTGCTATTGTCTCAGAAATTTGCTTCGATGTAAGCAGGTAACCATTGTTACAAGGTTCAAGAGTTCAAATGAACCCTCGAACTGTTACTATAGGCGAGATTGACCCCTTGGACCTTTGAATTCTTGAACAGAAGATGTAAGGGGCAAAGAGTTCTTTGAAAACGTCAAATGGTTCAAGGGTTCACAAAGCAAACCCCACCGGAGGAATAGTATGACCTCAGGGATTCGGAAAGTCGGCGTCATCGGTATGGGACTGATGGGGAGCGGCATCGCCCAAGTTGCCGCCGCTAGAAAGTTTGAGACCGTCGTTATGGATGTGTCGCCGGAAATTATTTCAAAGGGCATGGAACGGATTCGCGACAGCATCAAACGCATGGTTGCAGCCTTCGCAAAAACCGACGGCAAGTCAGGCATCGCACCGGAGGAGGAATCGCAAATTTTCGCCCGCATCAAGTCCAGCGTTAATCTCCATGACGTTTTGCAATGCGACGCCATTGTCGAAGCGGTCGTTGAGGATGAAGCGGCTAAGAAGAATCTCATTCGTTCACTCGCCCAGATGGGGTCTAAGAACTTCCTGGTTTCGAATACTTCTTCAATCTCGATCACCCGTCTTGGAGCCGTTTATTCCGAGCCGGAGAAATTCATGGGGATGCATTTTATGAACCCTGTGCCGATTCAGCCCGGCTGTGAGCTGATTCGCGGCTTGTTCACATCAGATGAGACGTTTCAAACGATTGTAAGTTTTTGTCGTGATCTCGGCAAAGAGCCAATACTGGCCGAAGACAAAGCCGGCTTTGGAATCAATCGTATGTTCGTGCCGTTCCTTAATGAGGCGGTGAAATTAATCGAGGAAGGTGTGATGAGCTGCGAGGATGCCGACAAGACAACCATTTGCCTCGGCCACAAAATGGGCCCGATTACAACAATGGATTATGTCGGACTCGACACGACTCTGGCCATAGCGCAAGTGCTCGAAAAGGAACTGGGACCGGCTTACAAACCCGCTGATCTGCTTTCTAAACTGGTTTCAGCGGGCTTCTTAGGCGCAAAGAACGGTCGTGGTTTCTATTTTTGGGAAGGCGACAAAAAATCGCGTGTTAATCCCGCCGTGGAGCGATATCGACGGAAGTAGTGGCAGTGCAGAACTGCCGCCGTTGCGACGTGCCGCAAACATGCGAGCCCACAAAAAGCGTCGATCCTGAAATCGGGTCGAGGCAGGCGTAAGTTCCGATGCGTAGTTCCGCTAGCGGGACACTCACGGGTTTTCGCATACGCCTACCGTCATTCATTCTAGAGTTTTGTCTTAGCCGACGGTGGCACTTATCTTGCCTCACTCCAGAGTAGGTACTGCAGCGGTCGCTTGCGGACTCGGACCCGGCTACCGGTGTCGGCCCGCTTGATCGCTGAGGAAGGAGATCTTATGTCAGCACCCCTGAGAATAGTTCCAGCAGTGGCATTCGTCCTCCTGTTTACTGCGTGCGCGACGCAAACCAGGACCGAGAGAACGGAAACGACGTATGAGCCGGTTCCGGCTGCTTCCATTGCGCAAACAACGAGTCGGACAACAACAGAAACCCACACCCAAACGCAGGAAGAGTCGGGCGGTATCCTAAGTGGCACGGTAGACGTTGTTGGAAAGGTGATCGCGTTGCCGTTCCGTGCTGTAGGCGGCCTAGTCGATCTTATATTCTGAAGATCCTCAGCCATTTCCGTCAGGAAGAAGCGAACAACTCTGACGGTTCATAGCTGGACATTTGGGTCCTGAGTCGATCCAAGAAGCGCCAGTCAGCGCCTCATAGCGGCAGGCCGGTTGACCTGCCGCTACTTTATGCGCCCCCTTCTTGCCGGCCGAATTCCACGACTAGCATACTGAACGCGTTCTCTGTTGGCGATTGTAAGCTCCTATGTGATTTTCCCGCGGGTGGTTTCGTCCCGATGTTTTTTCAAATACGGGCCGAATGGCGTGCCGCCAGTACCCACAGAATTGGGATTCCGGGCGCCGCCCCGGCTCTGCTTGATGATATAGGCGTGAGCATAGTTGAGATGTGTCGAGCGAAAGCCCTCGAGAGCCTCGACGGCAGCGTTATAGTTCTCGGTTAGCGCAGGTACGTGTTCCCGATGAGCAATGACATACTCCCGAAGCGACGGTCCGGTTTCTATCGCCTTTATGAAAGCGCGATGGACTGGCGGCATGTAATCGCGCATCTCCATTAGATACGTGTACAGCATGTCCGTTCTGTGTTTGATGCCGAGTGCGGCATCGAGTGACGGAACGATGGAGCTCTGCGCGCCGGTTTCGCCGCGAAATTTTTGCGGGGTGCCGGCAAACGCATGGACACCTTCGTAGAACATTCCAGAGGGCAGACTCGGATGATTGGACCACCCATGAATGTACGGCCGCACGCGGTGGAAGTAGATGTAGGGATCGCAGCGCTCGGGCATGCGCAGGAGAATAGCGTGCATCGTCTCGATGGTTCGGGCAACAATCGCCAGCTGATTCGCCACTTTCTCGGAGCGGTTTTCGGCCACGGCTTTTTGGGCGCCTATGATGGCTGCCAGCGCCGGTCCCGCTTTTGCCTCGATCGCGACGTGGATCAACACGAACCATTCCTCGTCCTGGCCGCCGAGAAAATTTTGTAGCAAACAAATATTTCCGAGCTCAATGGGGCGGTTGCCGTCGAGCCGTCTCCAGTTCTCCAGCGCGTAGGATGCATATGACAAAATGGGCGGCCGGCCGAGAAGCTCTGACACATGATGCCAGGGGACAGCGATAACGGCGGGCAGCCGGTCCACGACATTTGCTTCTCCCCAGACGTATGCGTGACCGAGAAAAGAGAGAATCGTCATGGCGCGCCGTATTTCTCGATCATTGCTTAGCGCCGAGGCATCGAGCAGAGGGAGGCTCTCGATGCGAGCACGAACTTGGCCGCTGATCAGAAGCTTGGGCAGCTCTCGTGCCGCAGCTTCCCAGGGCGCGAAGTAAAGCGGAAGCTGATCGAGCGGATCCGCCGCGGGCAGGAAGCCACGCTGCTCATCGATTAACATTCCCACATTCATGGCCTAATTTCGTCCTGCGGATGTTCGTCTAAGTATCGGCGGCCGCAGGCGGATCGCTCTTGATCGACCATTGAAGTGTAAGCGCACCATTCAGGCATGGCAAGGAAATTCTGATTCGGGATTAAAGTTGATTTCACCGCCGGACGCCTGGTCCCTCTGGTCGGGCTACAAACAATAGAGTTGCGCGTAGGGGTGGCGCCATGGCTCTCGAGTCGCTCGGGTAGCGGTGTCACCTCGTGTCCGCACCTGCTGGCACATCGGCCCAAGCATACGCCTCCTTTCAAGCCATGGGCATCGGAATTGCACTTTTTTTAAAGGGTATCTTCCACATGACCGCGACTCAATCCACT
>DATACQ010000091.1:0-5103 GCA_036258955.1 Binatia bacterium | reverse complement strand
TAATCACCTTGTTTCACTCCCGCCTCGGCCGCCGGACTTCCTTCGGACACTTCGGTGACTTGGGCAATGACATCGCCGCTGGGCCGCGCCACACCCAGTGAAGCCGCCTGCGGCGTGACATCTTGCGCGCGAATGCCGAGCCAGCCGCGCACGACCCGGCCGTTTTTGCGCAACTGATCGCTGACTTTCTTCGCAAGGTCGATGGGGATGGCAAAGCCTATGCCGATGTTGCCGCCGCCGCTCTGGCTGAATATCGCGCTGTTGACGCCCACCACCTCGCCAACGGCGTTGATCAGCGGGCCGCCGCTATTGCCGGGATTGATCGATGCGTCGGTTTGAATGAAGCTGTCGTAAGGCCCGGCGCCAATCACTCGCCCCTTGGCGCTGACGATTCCCGCCGTGACGGTATGCTCCAGACCGAACGGATTGCCGATCGCCATCACCCAATCGCCCACTTCCAGCTGACTCGAACTACCCAATCGCGCAAAGGGCAGGGCACCACCCGATCGTCTGATCTTGATCAGCGCAAGATCGGTTTTAACGTCTTTGCCGATGAGGCGCGCTTCGTATTCATTTTGATCCGATAAGCGGACCTTGATGATGTCGGCGCTGCGCACAACATGATAACTAGTCAGAACCTCGCCGTCTCTGCTGATCAGAATACCCGAACCGAGGCTGCGCGAGCTGTTCTCCCGCGCATTGCCCTCGCCAAAGAAGCGACCGAAAAACTCATCGAGGGGATCAGACGAACCACTTCGGTTGGCGCGCTGCGAGGTGGTGAAAATATTCACAACTACGGGCATGGTGCGTTTGGCAATGGCAGCAAAGGACGGTGGCCGGCTTTCCGAGGCGCTGAGATTAGCCGCCCCAGTCAACAGGGCGGCGGCGCTGGTAAGACTGAACAAGGCAGCTATTAGAATTCGCGATGCAGTAAACTTCATGCCCGCCTCTTGGTCCTCGGGGATAGGCGTGACGATAGCAAATTTGGCTCAGCCATTTAAGGGCCTCTGACGGTGCATAACATTTGCAAAATGCGGGGTCAGTAGTTAAGAAAACAAAGCGCCATCGTCACCAGATCTCATGAAAGCCGCGCCCATCGATTACGATACCGTCCGTGAAATGCTACGCACCGCGACGCCGGACCGGGTGCTTAGGTTCATCGGTAAAACCCATCACGCGGACCTCGCTCTGCTCTTCAAAGAGTTGGCGCCTGTGGAGGTGCGCAACCTATTTGAAATCCTTTTTTCGGCTCAGCGCGCCGCCAAAACATTAAAGGAATTACCTCCGGAGCTGCTGCCCGATATTTTGGCGTTAATCGACAACGAGCGCGTGGCGCGCCTGATCGCACGCGCCGATCCCGATGATGCCGTGACTTTCATCGATAGTTTGCCGGAGACCCGGCGCGAAGAGGTCATGGCACTGCTCGATCCCGAACGGCGGGAGGAAGTCCGGGAGCTCATCAGTTACCCGGAAGGGACTGTCGGCAGGATCATGAAGACGGAGTTCATGGCCCTACCGCCGAACACTACCGCTCAGGGCGCGATCGACAAAATCCGCGAGCGCGGTGAGCTTGAAACGTTTTTCTATCTCTACGTCGTGGATAGCGCCAACAAGCTGATCGGCGTCGTGCCGATTCGGAATTTAGTGATCGCGCCGCCCGATCGCACATTGAGCCAGATGATGATCAGCGAGCCCATCCGCGCGGACGTCTTTATGGATCAAGAAGAAGCCGCACGGCTGGTCGGGAAATATGAGCTGCTCGCGTTGCCCATCGTCGATGAGGGCGGGCATCTCGAAGGCATTATCACTGTGGACGACGTCATCGACATCATCCAAGAAGAGAGCACCGAAGACATGTACAAGATGGCGGGACTCGCCGAAGAAGACCGCGTCTTTACACCGATAGCTCGTTCGGTGCGCATGCGCTTACCGTGGACGCTGCTGAATCTACTCACCACCGGACTGGCCGCTTCAGTGGTCACGATCTTTCAGGGGACGATTGGTGAACTGGTGGCGCTGGTGACGTTTATGCCGATCGTTGCAGGCGTCGGTGGCAACGCCGCCACCCAAACCGCGACGGTAATCATCCGTGCTATAGCTTTGGGGGAGCTCGAATTTTCGTCAGCTTGGAAGGCAATCGTCAAACAAGTATCCGTGAACGTCTGTCTGGCGCTTGCCGCCGGCGCGGTGGTCGCGCTCGCGGCAGTGTTGTGGCAAGGTAATCCTTTTCTCGGGCTGGTGCTGGCTTGCGCGATGATCCTCAATCTCGGTTTGGTCGCCGGGTTCTCGGGCGCCGTAATTCCGCTGGTGATGAAGGCGTTGAAATTCGATCCGGCGCTCGGTTCCGGCATCGTTGTCACGGGCCTGACCGATGCCTTCGGCTTCCTCTCGTTTCTTGGCCTGGCGACCGTCTTCCTCCATTACCTCGTGTGAAAATCCTGTTGAGCCGCGAGAGGCTCGGGCTTCGGACTTTTCTTGATCAGAAACAGGATACCGCCGATCAAGCTATCCACCGCAACGATGATAAACAACAGCAGGCCAAAGGCGATACCGTTTTCTGCGGTGATCCCGATGAGCCCGAGCAAAAAGACATAACCTCCCTCACGCAAACCGATACCGTTCAGGCTGATGGGAAGCGCCGCAAAAGTTCCCACCAAGGGATATACGATCAGAGAGAATGAGAACGGAATCACTAAATTCAGCGCGTGCCCCATCACCACGTGCATCCAGGCCTGGATCAGATGAACAATCAGCGACAGCAAGATTCCCTGAACCACCGCGCGCCAATGCGATCTGTAGCTCCGCAACAAGAGCCGCAGTTTAGCAATGATGGAACTTCCGTGATCGGGCAGAAGCGGCCGCAAGACGGAGAGCAGCGCAGCACCCACCACAAACCCGAGCGCCAGAAACAATGTCACGGAGCGGATCGAAGCAGGCACGGGATAGCCGGGAAACAACAGGAGACCCGCAGCGCCGACCCAAATCAGCACTGCCATACCGATAGCCCGGTCCATAAGAACGGACATGGCGGCCCGTACCATCGGCACCGCAGGGCTCTCACGGTTCTTGTCCTGGTGTTTGACGAGATAGTAGACGCGGCTAACATCGCCGCCCACCGTGCCGGGGGCAAATAGATTGAAAAACATCCCGATCAGATAATATGTAACCATATCCCTGAACGGCGCGGCAATTCCCAGCGGTCGGACCAATACCGTCCAGCGCACGGCGCTAAGCCCCTGGGCGCACAAGTAGATGGCGAGTGCCACGGCAATCAATGAAAAATTTGCCGACAGAAGGATATCGACAAACTGCTCGATGTGGATACGCGTGAGGAAATAAGCGATAAGCCCCCCGCTGACCAGCAACTTGATGCAAAAAATGATTGCAGGCTTGGCCTTCATCATGCAAGCTCGGGCTCGATAAGCACCGCCCTATCATTCTTGGCGCTGCCGGTGACGATCACCCTGCGGCCGTCGATGCGCAGCCTGCCTTCCGCGTACAGCTGAATGGCGCGCGGGTAGATGCGGTGTTCTTGTTTGAGAATGCGGGCCGCCAGGCTTTCGCCGGTGTCGTCCGAGAACACCGGCACGACCGCCTGGATGATAATTGGACCCTCGTCGCATTCTTCGTTGACGAAATGCACGGTGCAACCGGTAAAACGCACACCATGCTCCAGCGCTTTCTTTTGCACCTGAAGACCGGGAAAAGCCGGCAAGAGCGCCGGATGGATATTCATAATGCGGTTGGAGTACGCCTTGACGAACACCGGCGAGAGTAAGCGCATGAAACCCGCCAGCGCGACCAGTTCGACCCCGCGCGCGCGCAGTAAATCGACAATCGCCTGATCATAAGCCTCCCGGCTCGGGAACTGCTTGTGATCGAGAACCTCGGTGGCGATCCCGTGATTTCTGGCGCGCGTCAATCCATACGCGTCGGCCTTGTTGCTGAGCACGAGCTGGATTGAAGCATCCAGGCGCTTTGCCTCGATCGCATCGATGATCGCTTGCAGATTCGTGCCGCTGCCCGATAGCAGCACGGCTATGGGAACCGATCGCGCCATGAGCACCGTCAAGCGCTGATGCGCGCGCTTTTCGCGCCGCTGCGAATCTCACCAATGACGAAGGATCGTTCGCTCATCTTATCGAGCGCTGCGCTGAGGCTGTCTACCTGTTCCTTGGCAACTATCAGAATCATACCGACTCCATTGTTGAAAGTGCTGTCCATCTCCGCTTGCTCGATGCGGCCGATTTTTTGAATCAGGCCAAATACGGGCGGCACCGGCCAGCTACCCCGCTCGATCACGGCGCGCCGGCCCGCGGGTAGCACGCGCGGCAAGTTTCCGACGATTCCACCGCCGGTAATATGCGCCGCGCCTTTGATCGTGAAGCGAGCGAACAATTTGGCTGCGACTTTGGCGTAAATGCGCGTCGGTTCGAGCAGTTCCGCGCCCAGCGTGCGGCCCAACTCAGGAATGCGTTGCGCTACCTTCAAGCCGCCGCGTTCCAGTAAGACTTTGCGCGCCAGCGAGAAGCCATTGCTATGCAAGCCGCTCGATGGCAGAGCAAGCAGCACGTCGCCGGGAACGATCGCCTGCGGATTAAAGATTTTCTGTTTCTCCACAACACCAACGGCGAAGCCTGCAAGATCGTATTCGCCGTTGGAAAAATCACCCGGATGTTCGGCGGTCTCGCCGCCGATCAAGACACAACCCGCTTGACGGCAGCCCCGGGCAATCCCAGCCACAACCGACTCCGCGGTTTTCACACGAAGCCTGCCGCATACGAAATAATCCAGGAAGAATAGCGGCTCGGCGCCCTGAGTTAGGATATCATTGACACTCATGGCCACGAGATCAATACCAACCGTATCGTGGATGCCGGTCATAAAAGCAATTTTAAGCTTCGTGCCGACACCGTCCGTGGACGACACCAAAACAGGTTCTCGGTAACCGCGGCCCTTCAGTTCGAAGAGCGCGCTGAACCCACCCACCCCGGCCAGAACGCCGGGCACGCGGGTGCGCGCCGCAATCGGAGCGATGCGCCGCACGAGTTTGTCGCCGGCCGCGATACTCACGCCGGCTTTGGCGTATGTGAGTCCTTGGGT
>DATACQ010000090.1:0-1576 GCA_036258955.1 Binatia bacterium | reverse complement strand
TCCCAAGGATCTCCGCTTCGCGTTGATCGAGGCTTCGGATAACCGCATCGGTTCGCCGCTCGATCATCTGCTTTTGCTTTGCTATCAATACGACCCGTCGAAGGGAAAGTACACACTCGCGATTCTAAATGTTCTGCGGCTCTCGGGCATCGCCACCGTGCTCTCAATCGGCGGCTTGTTGACTGTACTGTTGCGCCGGGAGCGAGCCAAATTACCGCTGCGGGAGCTGCCGTAAGATGTGGCAAGATCTTCCGCTGTTTCCGCCACAGGCTTCGACCGTCGCCCCCCAGGTAGATGCGCTTTACTTTTTTCTGATTGGCATCAGCGTCATTTTTGCCGGACTAATTTTTGTTCTGGTGATTTATTTCGCCGTTAAGTACCGGCGCCGATCCCCCGATGAACCGCCGCCACCTTATGTTCCCAGCGACCGGCGGCTTGAAGTGATCTGGGCGGTGGTGCCACTCATCGTGACCATGATCGTCTTCTACTGGGGCGCGAGCCTGTACTTTCGGATGATGCGTCCTCCCGAGAACGCGCTTGAAATACTGGTCGTCGGCCGCCAATGGATGTGGAAATTTCAGCATCCTGATGGCCAGCGTGAAATCAACCAGCTGCACGTTCCGGTCGGACGGCCCGTCAAGCTCACCCTGGCCAGCGAAGACGTTATTCACAGCTTTTTTGTGCCTGCTTTCCGGATCAAGATGGACGCCGTGCCGGGCCGATACACAAGCGTCTGGTTCGAGCCCACCAGAACTGGCAGATTCCATCTCTTTTGCGCGGAGTATTGCGGCAATCTGCACTCGGGCATGGTCGGCGGGGTCGTTGTACTGGAGCCGCAGGCATACGAAGAATGGCTCGAGGGCCGCCGGGTTACGCCGCCCTCTGCCGGCGGCGCGCCGCCGTTGGCATCTCCCGAAGGGTCGCCCGCAGCGCAGGGGCAGAGGCTCTTCCAGGATCTCGGTTGCGCCACATGTCACCACCAGGAGCGCCAGGAAGTGGGCCCGGTGCTTACAAACGTCTTCGGCTCCCGGGTGCGCTTGCAGGATGGCCAGACGGTCACCGCCGATGAGAACTACCTGCGCGAATCCATCTTACGACCCCAGGCCAAAACCGTCGCCGGCTTTACTACCCTAATGCCATCCTACGAAGGACGCTTAAACGAGGAACAGCTGCTGCAGTTAATCGCGTACATTAAATCGCTGGGACAACAGCAAGTTAGTAAATGAAAACGCGTTCAAAACCTTCAAATCGTTCAATCGCTGCGCTCCGTTGAAGTTAAGAACCTCCGAGACGGCTTGAACGTTTTGAACAGCGTGGTCGGCTACGAACATTAATTTGAAGCGGCGATGTTAGTTTTCGCAGGGAAGTAAAGATGAACTATCTTAACGCAAACTACGGAATCCGATCCTGGCTTTTTACCAAGGATCACAAGCGCATCGCTTTGCTCTATCTCGCCACAGTCACGATGTTCTTCTTCGTCGGCGGCGCGGCGGCGGTCCTGTTCCGGCTAGAGCTGCTGACCCCGCAAGCGGATCTCGTCCAGACCGAGACTTACAATAAGCTATTCAGCCTTCAC
>DATACQ010000089.1:0-3550 GCA_036258955.1 Binatia bacterium | reverse complement strand
CGCTTACTGGATACCGTTCTCTTCCCTCCACTGTCGTAGTGACGCTCTCGCCGCCGATGGCCGATTCGATGATCATCTGAATGTCTTCGATCATCAGCCCATAACGGGCGATCTCTTCGCGTTTCAATTCAAAGTCGAGGTAGTAGCCTCCGCCCACCCGCTCCGCAAACACCGAGCGCGTTCCGGGCACTGAACTGATCACTGTCTCGAGTTTTCTGCCGATCTCCTCGATTTGTTTCAGGTCGGGGCCGAAAATCTTGATGCCGACCGGAGTGCGAATTCCTGTTGAAAGCATGTCGATGCGGTTCTTAATCGGCATGGTCCACGCATTCGCCACACCGGGCAGCCGAATTTTCTTGTCCATCTCATCGACAAGTTTTTCCCACGTCATCCCGGCACGCCACTCGGATTCCGGCTTCAGCATTACGGTGGTTTCGCCCATACTGAAGGGCGCCGGATCTGTGGATGTCTCCGCGCGGCCAGCTTTGCCGAAAACCCATTCGACTTCCGGAAAGGTCTTGAGCATGCGGTCCTGCATTTGGAGAAGCCTTGATGCTTGCGTGACGGATATACCCGGTAAGGTTGTCGGCATGTAAAAGATCATGCCCTCGTTGAGCGGCGGCATGAACTCCGAACCGAGGCGGAAAAAAGCCGGAACCGTGAGAATCAAGGCCAGCACCGCAAGCGCGACAGTGGTCTTGCGAAACCGCAGCACAGCCCCGACTACGGGCGTATAGAGCGTGATTAAGAGCCGGTTCACGGGGTTGTGTGTTTCCGGACGGATGCGGCCGCGAATGAGCAGGACCATAAGAACGGGAGCGAGCGTAATCGAAAGAAATGCCGCAAAAAACATCGCGAACGTTTTGGTAAATGCCAGCGGTCTAAAAAGCTTCCCTTCCTGTGCTTCGAGGGTGAATATGGGAAGAAAGGAAACTGTAATGATCAGCAGAGAGAAAAAGAGCGGCTTCCCGACTTCCTTCGCCGCGTCGATGAGAACCTGCGTGCGGTCTCCCGGGCGCCCCGTTTCTTCCCATTGCTCGAGGCGTTTGTGCGCGTTCTCAACCATGACTATGGCAGCATCGACCATCGCTCCGATGGCAATGGCAATACCGCCCAGGGACATGATGTTGGACGTGAGACCGAGATAATAGATGCCGATGAACGAGAGGATGATAGCGATAGGCAAAGTAACAATAGCGACCAGGGCGCTGCGCACGTGAAAAAGAAAAATAATAATGACGATGCTGACGATCAGGCTTTCCTCGATCAGTTTTTCTTTCAGCGTCGCAATCGACCGAAGGATCAGGTCCGAACGGTCGTAAGCGGTTACGATTTTAATGCCCGGCGGCAGCGACGGCTCGATCTCTTTGATCTTTTGCTTGACCCCATCGATTAAGTTAAGAGCGTTTTCGCCGTGGCGCATTACAACCACCCCGCCAACCACTTCGCCTTTCCCGTCCAGCTCGGCTATTCCGCGGCGCATATCGGGTCCAATCGTCACGGAGGCGATGTCCCGTACGAGGACCGGGGTGCCGCGATCGCCGCCCACGCCGATCATTTCGATATCCTTGGCGGATCTGATATAGCCGCGGCCGCGGACCATATATTCCGCACCGCTCAGCTCAAGCGATCGGCCGCCGACGTCGTTGTTGCTCATGCGAATCGCGTCAACCACACTCTTTACCGGCAATCGATAAGCGGCCAGCTTGTTGGGATCGAGATTGACCTGGTATTGGCGGACGAATCCGCCCAGGCTCGCGGCTTCCGCCACGCCATCGACACTGCTGATCTGATAACGCAGGTACCAGTCTTGAAGACTTCGCAACTGAGCCAGGTCATACTTCTTGGAGTCATCGATAAGCGCGTACTGAAAAACCCAGCCAACGCCGCTGGCGTCGGGTCCAAGGGCAGGAGTGACGCCGCGCGGCAGGCGGGAGGCCGCCTGGTTGAGATACTCGAGCACCCGGCTTCTGGCCCAGTAGATGTCGGTACCGTCGTCAAACACGATGTAAACATAGGAATAGCCGAAGTCGGAAAAGCCGCGCACCGACTTTACCCTCGGCGCGGAGACCATGGTGGTGACGATCGGATAGGTTACCTGATCCTCAATGATTGTTGGATTTCTCCCCATCCAGGGCGTGTAGACAATTACCTGAACGTCCGAGAGGTCAGGTATGGCGTCCAAAGGAGTTTGTTTCAGGGCCCACAGCCCCCAGGCGGTGAGGAAGACCACCATGAGAAAAACGATGAACTTATTTCTCGCACTTCCTTCGATAATTTTTTCAATCATAACTTCGTTCAGTCCGCTCTGTAGCGGATCGCGTATGGCTCCGGCGCGGTGTCGGCGCCAGAAGCGAGCTGGCATGCACTACACGCCACAGCCGCTATATGGTGCCTACTGGGCTGCGACCACGGTGAATTTTTCTTGTACTTCTTTCTGACCTGGCCGCCGGACGATCACGGTCACCTCCCATTGGCCCGCCATACCGAAGTTTGCTTTCGTCTCGTAGAAACCATCCTTCGTATGTTTGGCTCCCGCTTGGGAAAGCACCATTCCCGGCATGTCCATTGTGTAATGGAAGGACACCTGAGCGTCCGTCACAGGTTTGCCGCTCTTATCCGTAATCCTGAGCCGTACAGTATTCTCACCGGCTTTGGTCTTTTCCGGTTGCGTCGATAGCGTCAGGGTCAAGTCGCCCGCCTTTTTTTCCATCGGGCCGTTTTTAGCGGGCGTATCCATCTTCATACCTTCCATTCCCGGCATCCCCGTCATTCCCTCCATCGACATGCCAGGCATTCCGGTCATCGCGCCCATCGCCTCCGCCAAGCGGCTTTCAGAGTCGAGAAGGAAGGCCGGACTGGCGGCGATTTTTTGACCTTCCTCCAGACCTGATACGATCTGATAGAAGCCATCGAGTTTCGCTCCGAGCTTCACTTCCTTGGGCTCAAAGTGCCCCGCGCCTTTTTCAATGAAAATGATTTTTCTTATGCCCGAGTCCAACACTGCTTCTTCCGGCACTGCCAAATGTCTTCCACCGTCAATTTTGATCTCGGCATTGACGTACATATCGGGCTTGAGCTTGAACCCGGGATTGGGAACATCCAGCCGAGCTTTTGCGGTACGAGTCTTTTCGTCCACGTAAGGATAGATAAAAGACACTTTGCCTTTGATGGTGCTGCTCGGATCGTACGAAAGACTCACGCTAGCGGGTTGCCCTGGACGAACAAACGGAATTTCGTTCTCGTAAATGTCCACGATCACCCATACCGTGGAAAGATCAGCAATCGTGTACAATTCTTTGTCTGGCATGATCCTCATACCTTGGTTAGCTTCTTTTTTAACGACGAACCCCGAATGCGGAGCGTAAAGAGTCAGTGTTCGTTGCGCCTCGCCTTTTTCTTCGAGATCACGAATTTGCTTTTCGGAAATATCCCAGAGCGCAAGCCTTCGCTTGCTCGCTTCGACCAGGGACTCGCCCCCGGATCGAACTTCGGGAATAGAACTCGTTGAAAAACGCTCTCTGGCCTTCAGGGCCAAGAGATATTCCTG
>DATACQ010000088.1:0-14771 GCA_036258955.1 Binatia bacterium | reverse complement strand
GGACAATGATGATTGGCGAGCGATTATGGCCCTTTTTCTCACGCGCCTGGGGTACAACGTGGTGCAGGCGACAAACGGTATTGAGGCGATCGAAAAAGCAGCGAGCGAACTCCCTGATCTCATCCTGATGGACCTAAAACTCCCAAAGTTAAATGGCCTGGAAGCCACCGCGCAGATCAAAGAAAATCCCGCGACCACGAACATTCCAGTGGTGCTTTGCACCGCGTTCGGCCCAGAAGCATACGAGAACAATCCGACTATAAACTACCTGGCCGAGATCGTACAAAAGCCAATCAAGCTAGACGTTTTTCAGGCCTTGGTGCAGAAACACTTGCCTCTACCCGATCCCAGGCTCACGGCTATCCGTCCGGTCTGACCCTCGTCTCTGTCATGCGCCTTGGCATCACTGCGGCGCGAATCACACGATTGGCATAGCCGCCAATGCCAGCGCAATCGGATCGGAATCTTACGCACTCGAGCCGCTTACGCGGATCGTCTCGTTGCATCGTTCTACAGTCTGGCCAGCTAACGCCGATTTTAACGTTATCCAAACAAGGGGCTCGTGCGCCCACCTTTATCAGTGGAGGTAGCAAATGAAAGCCATGCGAGACTGTAACGGGGCAGCGCCCGTTTCCGGCGAGAGCAAAACCGGCAGGGCTGCCAAAGAACTCGGCCGGCGGCGCATGGCTCTCGTGCCCGTGCTGACGATTGTTTGCCTGTTTTACTTAGCCACGGGCGCCGCCGCCCAGAAGGTCTACTCCATTGGGTCGTTAAACACCGCGGAGCAATTCATTAGCGCGTTTGAAGGCTTTAAAGCACGCATGACCGAGCTCGGCTATCGCGAGAATAAAAACGTGCGCTATCAATTCTATAACAGTAGAGGCAGAAACGAGCTGCTCGCTACGCTCGCCGAAAAACTCGTCCAAGATAAAGTAGACCTGATCGTCACGTCGTCAACCTCGGCGACTGCTGTGGCTGCGAAGGCGACGGAGAATACGCGCATACCCGTATTATTTCTGAGCGCCGGCAACCCTGAGAAGTTGGTCCGAACCTACGCCGGTTCGGGCAACAACCTTGCCGGCATCAGCTCCGCTTCTTTAGAGCTCTTGGAGAAGCGTTTTGAATTGCTCAAAGAACTAGCGCCGCGGACTAGGAAAGTGGCTGTGTTGCACTATCCGCCGGGAATCAATTACCGATCGAACGTCTCTGAAACGCGGGATGCTGCGGCTCGGTTGAACTTCAGGCTCGGCGAATTCAACGTGACAAGCGCTGAGGATGTAGATAAAAGCGTGCGAGCAATCAACCGCACCGATTTCGACGCGATTTTCGCGCCGCCAGAATCATTCATAACGGAAAAGATCGATATCATTGTAAAGCAGGCGATCCAAGAAAAGATGCCGCTGATCACGTCCCTTCTGGTAAACGTGGAGCGGGGTTGCCTCGCGACCTATGCGGCCAATTACCACGCGCTAGGAAAACAAGGCGCGGCCTTAGCCGACAGAATCTTAAAAGGCGCGAATCCGGGAAACTTACCGGTCGAAATGCCCGACAAGGTCAATCTCGTACTAAATCTCAAAACGGCCAAAGCGATCGATCTCAAAATTTCGAGAGAACTTCTGCTGCGCGCCGACCAGGTGTTCGAATAAACGCTCATGAGCGCATCGCTTCGGATCAGAACCGCTTTTCGTCCCAGGGGCATTAGAGGCAGGTTAATGGCCTGGGGACTCGGTTTGTTTGGGGTAGCGTTTGCCCTGAACACAATCGGCGGTGCGATCTATACCCGAAGGCAGATCGGCCAATCGACGGCCGCGCTCCAGACCGAGATCGCCGGCCTGACCGCGAGGCATATCCAAACGTTCATCGCGAGAAAGATCGAACGCTTGGATGATTTGGCTTCCAGTATGGCGTTGCATCCGTTGGGAGCCGATGAGCAAAAGACATTGGCTCACCTCCTGGTTAAGAAAGATTCAGCTTTCACCGAAATCGCCCTCCTCAACGACGACGGCCGCGAGCTCTTCAAGATATCGGATCGCAGGGTTATTTTGCCCGCGGATCTCGAAGACCTCAGCGATACCCCAGCCTTCCGGTCCATTATGGAAGGACAAACTTACACCAGTCCGGTGTACACTTCGGATCGCGCAGAACCTTACTTTTTTCTGGCTGTGCCGCTAAAAGCCACGCCGCGCAGAAGCGCGGGAGGCTTGATCGCGAGAACCAATCTGAAATTCCTGTGGGAGGTTGTGAGCGAAAAGAAATTTTCGCGGGCGGGCTACGTATATCTCGTAAACGAAACGGGAGACCTCATCGCGCATCAGGATTCTTCGCTGGTGCTGAAGCATTTGAGTCTGACGAGTTTGCCGAAAGTCGCCAAGTTTCTCCGAACCCGCGCGCCGGATCAAGCAGCGGCGGAGCGGGGAATTGGCCTTAACGGTGCTGAAGTCCTGAGCACCTACGCGCTTGTGACCGATCTCGGATGGGCGGTGATGGTGGAGGAGCCGGTGGACTTTGCGCTGGCTGACATCAGGAAACTGGAATGGCTCACCGAAATCATTTTGACGGTCGGGCTCGTCTTGGGAACCATTTTGATCGTATTCCTCAGCAACCGCATCACCAGACCGATTTTACAGTTGCGGCAAAGCGCGGAAATCATCGGCAATGGCGACTTAAGCCACCGGGTAAACGTCAGGTCGAACGATGAAATTGCGGAGCTGGGCGCGCAGTTCAACCAGATGGCCGAAGCGCTCAAATCTTCACGAGATACGCTCGAGAAAAAGGTCGAGCTTCGAACGCAGGAAATTTCCGCTCTTTATGATGTCACGACCACGGTAAACCAATCTTTGGCGATCGAAACCGTGCTCAACGACGTTATTAAGAAGGTGACGGCGCGTTTCGGTTTCGATACGACGCGGATTTTTCTTTTTGACAGCCAGTCTGAGATCCTCACGCTCCGCGCATCTTATAATGCGGCGCAGGCGCCCAACGTCGGTGTCGGACCATTTCGCAAGGGGCAAAGCATTGTCGGGCGAGTGGCGGAGTCCGGCGAAGCCGCGCTGTTCGAGGACTTGCAAGCAGACTCCCGCTACGCCGCCTGGAGCGAGAGCAAGGCCAGTCACGCAGCAGGGTTTCATTTCCTTGCCGTTCTCCCCATCAAGACCAAAACACGGATCTTCGGCGCCATCGCCTGTAGCGGCAGCGAGCCGCGCCGGCTAAGCGCCCAGGAAGTGCGTCTTTTGAATTCGATGTGTGAACATGTCGCGGTGGCGATTGACAAAGCAAATCTCTTCGACGAAGTGAACAAGCGCAGTGAAGAACTCGAACGAAAGAACCGGGAGCTGGAACGGGCGCTGCGTGTCAAATCGGAATTCGTCGCCGGTATGTCCCATGAGCTGCGCACACCGCTGAACGTCATCATGGGTTACGCGAAAATGACCGAAGAGGGAATTCTGGGTGAAGTGAATCCGGAACAGAAGGACGCTCAACAGAAAATTTCCCGGCATGCGGAGGTTCTGCTCAAGATGGTCAATGATGTCTTAAGCCTTTCGCGCGCCGAAGCCCAAGAGCTCTCGTTGAACATAGGAAAGGTGTACGTTGAAGAGCTGATTGCCCAGCTCAAAGGCCAGATAGAGTTACTGAACCGCAACAAAAACCTCGAATTCGGCTGGCATTATGAAAATGATATTCCTCCGCTCGCTACGGATGCGTTGAAGCTCGAGGAAATCCTTCAAAATCTCGTCGGCAACGCGATGAAGTTCACGCCTGTCGGGAGCGTGCGCATACACGTGCGGAACCTCGCGCAGCAAGAAAGAGTCGAGTTCAGCGTTGCCGATACGGGCATCGGTATCGAGGAAGCAGAATTGGAAAAAATATTCAATGCCTTCGAGCAGGGGAAAGATGCCCACACTGGAAATCTCGAAGGTGTCGGGCTGGGACTCAGCATCGTGAAGAAATATCTGCAATTGATGCACGGAGAGATCCGTGTGACGAGCCGCGTCGGCAAGGGCTCAACCTTCACCTTCACCATTCCACACCATCTCGATGAACCGGCCAAAGCGGCGGCCTAGCGCGGGTCAACCGAGAGAATCTACGGGGTTACTCAGAACCTCGCCTGTTCCTCCCCGTCTCAGAGATAGGCTGTACCTTGCCTTCAATTCGTCACTCCTGGTTGACCTGAATTGCGAGGCGAAGCCGCAGCTCCCGGGGACGCTCCCTAAAGCCCGGAATATCGACTTACATTTTCAGGGATTCCGCAGTTGAACCTAGCTATTGCGAGAGCGAGGGGCGGCCTGAAGTAGCGAAGACACTCAAGCATACAGTTTCAAGTCATTTCGCCCGTTCGCTGCCGATGATTTAACAGTTTTGGCAGGGCACAAAGCACCGCTGGTCGGCGTCCGGTCAGAGGCAGAATCTACTGGCTTCGCTACGAAAGATCTGCTTCTCGCCTGCGCATCAAGACGAACTGCGGACTCGAGGATTTTTGGAACCCTACAGCTAATAGTTCCAACCGCTCCGACGGTTGCAGCGGCTGCGCATCTTGGATCAAGCCGCAGCGCGCAACGAAATGCCGGCGGGACGGGTTATCTAACGAGCAGCACACAAAGCTAGAGTTGACACAGTCTCAGAGCTGCTACTATAAGGGCTCATGCTCGCGACAAAGAAGGCGACAGACGAGCTATCGTCCGCACCGTCGAACCCGATCTGGAGATAACATGTACGATCTGATCTTGAGAGGGGGCCGGATCTATGACGGCTCTGGCATGCCGTCGTTCAGCGCTGACGTGGGTATCCAGGCAGGTCGAATCGCGGCAATTGGTAGGATCAACGAACGCGGCGGCAAAGAGATTGACGCGGGCGGTCTGGCCGTGGCGCCCGGTATTATAGATTTTCATACTCACTTCGACGCGCAGATCTGGTGGGATCCGTTAGGCTCCTCGTCAAACGAACATGGCGTCACGACCGTGGTGATGGGTAACTGCGGCTTGACTTTGGCGCCATGCAAAACTGAAACTCGCGAATCGTTGATCGGCACCTTCGTGCGCGTGGAGGGGATGCCGCGGCATTCTCTGCAAGCCGGCATTCCCTGGGCATGGAGCACGCATGCGGATTTTCTCGACGCTCTAAGCGCGCGGCCGCTGGGGCTCAACATCGCTACGCTCGTTGGTCACTGCGCGGTCAGGCAGTATGCCATGGGAGAGGCGAGCGTGGAGCGCGAAGCGAACGACGCAGAAATCGGCCAGATGGAGGATCTGGTACGCCAGGGAATGGCGGCCGGAGCGTTCGGGTTTTCCACGAATTCTAACCAGAGCCACTTTCGCGAAGATGGCAAACCAGTCCCGAGCCGCTTCGCGGGCCTAAAGGAAATCGAGCGTCTGTGTCGAGTTGTGGGCGCTACCCGGCGCGGCGCGGTTCAGTTTACCCACGGCGCCTTTGCCACGCCCGAGCACGTAGCACGCATCAGCAAATGGTACGACACGATTCTCGGCGAAACCGGCCGGCCGTTAATTGGCGAAAGCATTCGTCACAGATGGAGCGAGCCTGATCTCTGGCGCCGCCAGCTCGACGATGTTGCAGAGCGGTGGCGGCGCGGGTTTGCGAGCTACGCGATGACTTCGACCCGGCGTTCGGTAAGGCGTTGGAACCTCAAAGACGGCGGTCGCTTCAACGAATTGCCGGAATGGAAAAGGTTGATGGGTTTGTCTGCTCCGGAGCGCCTGCAAAGATTGCGCGGTCAGGCTTTTCGAAAAGCGCTGCTGGGAGACATGGTGGCAGGCGGCGCTGCGATCGATTTCTCTTCACGCTGGCATGCGGTTGCCGTGAGCAAGGTCAGCTGGCCTGAGCACAAAAATTCGGAAGGCAAGAGCATCGACGAGCTTTCCCGGTTGCAAGGAAAAGCTCCCATTGATACTTTTCTCGATTTGGCCCTCGCCGATGATCTGGAGACCGTTTTCGAGGATTCGACTACTCAAGGAGACGAGAGCGCTGTCGCGGAGATCTTTCGCAGCCCGTACGTGATGCTCGGTCAGTCGGACGCTGGCGCTCATGTCGCCAGTGGCAACCCAGGTTTCGGCTTTGGCACGATACTGCTGAGCTATTGGGTGCGCGAGCGTAGAATCATGGCTCTCGAAGAGGCGATCAGAAAACTCACCTTCATGCCTGCATCGATTTTCGGCATTTGCGATCGTGGGTTGCTGCGGCCGGGTATGGCGGCGGATATTTTCGTTTTCGATCCAGCGACCATCGCTCTTGAGAAGCCTCGACAAGTGAACGATCTTCCCGAAGGCGCGCCCCGCTATGTGCAAGGCGCGCACGGTATTCACTGCAGCATCGTCAACGGTTCTCTGTTGATGGAGAACGGACTCCACACCGGTGCCTTTCCGGGCCGCGTCTTGCGCAGTAACACGGCATGACGGCAGTCGCGGCGGAAGAACGGAGGAGCTACACCGTTGCGGCGCATTAGCTGGTTCGAAGCGAAGTTCCTCACGATATCGGGAAGTTTTTTCACTTACTCGCTGGAAGCTCTGAAACATAACCGGGACGGAGCGCCGATCTGTAGTTTTAATCCAGGAGTTCGTCGCCGCAGTGAAGGTAAGGCCTCGCGCCGGCAGGAGTCCGAACGGTCTATGAAGTTTTTCTGAGGGAGCGCCAATGAAACTGTTGCTGAGTGTTGCGGTCATCGTGATGCTGGCGGCCGCAGTGCCCGTACCCGCCCAGGAATCTTTCTACAAGGGCAAAACACTGAGAATCATCGTTGCGACTTCAGCGGGTGGCGGGTTCGACGCCTATACGAGAACCATCGCGCGCCACTTGGGCAAGCACATTCCGGGTAATCCGAATATCCTCGTGGAGAACATGCCCGGTGCAGGCCACCGCATAGGCGCTAATCACATTTACCGAATTGCCCGGCCGGATGGCTTGACGTTGGGCCATTTCCAGGGAGGGCTGTTTCTTGCGCAGGCCATCGGGGAAGAAGGCATTCAGTTCGATGCCCTCAAATACGAATACATCGGCGCGCCCGTCAAAGATAACCGAGCCTGCGCCGTCACTAAGGCTAGCGGCATCACCAACATGGAACAATGGTTCGCGGCCAAGACGCCGGTGAAGCTTGGCGCGATCGGTGGCGGCGCCACTGAAGAAATACCGCGTATCCTTCGCGTCGCCTTGGGTTTACCGATTCAAGTGGTCTCTGGTTACAAGGGTACGGCCGAGGTCCGGTTAGCGGCCGACAGCGGTGAGATCGCCGGCGGCTGTCGGACTTGGGATTCGATACGCGCGACATGGAACGCCGCCATCCGCTCCGGTGAGGCCATCGTGGTGCTGCAGATCCTCAACAAAGCCCATCCCGAACTCCCCGGCGTGCCGCTGGCGGTCAGTTTTGCAAAATCGGAAGAGGCACGCCAACTGATTCAAGTAGGCATTCAAGACCCATCCGATTACTACCGCCCTTATGTCGCGCCTCCGGGTACGCCCAAAGATCGCGTCCGGATTCTGCGCAGGGCATTCTCCGATACGATGAAAGACCCGGAGCTGTTAGCCGACGCGGCAAAATCAAAGCTCGACATCGAGCCCGTCAGCGCCGAAGAGTTGGAGAGAACAGTCGCGGGTCTGTTCAAGCTTAACCCTTCTTTACTCAACCGTCTCAAGGAAATATTCACAACCAAAGGATGAGAGCCGAGGAGACGGAAACTACCTGTCATTCCTTGATCTCTCGGCCGCAGGCTTGTGCATTACTCAAAAGTGCGCCCGGCTGGCCCGCATGAATGCGCCGGTTGGTTTCCACGGCGGTCGGTTGACACTGCGGCGCGCCTACGGTTAAGCTCGACACAGCTCACGCGCCATGGAGGCTGATATGGCTTACGACATTTTGATCAAAGGCGGACGGGTTTATGACGGCAGCGGCATGCCGTCGTATTTAGCCGATGTGGCCGTGCAGAACGGCCGTGTGGCCGAGATCGGTCGGGTCAGTGGCACCGCCAAGCGGGTGGTCAATGCCGATGGCCTGGCGGTCTCGCCGGGCTTCATAGATTTTCATACTCATCTTGACGCGCAGCTCCTGTGGGATCCGCTTGCGACTTCCTCCTGTTATCACGGCGTGACCACTGTCATACCGGGCAATTGCGCGCTCGCGCTAGCACCCTGCAAGGAGCAGGATCAGGAGACCATCCTGAGAAGCTTCGAGAGAGTGGAAGCCATTTCATTGGGCGCGCTGAAGGCCGGGGTCAAGTGGGGCTGGACGACCTTTCCGCAATATTTGGATAAATTGCGCGGCAATCTTGGCGTTAATGTCGCGGCATTGATGGGTCATTGCGCGCTCCGCCAATTCGTCATGGGGGATGCTGCCATCGAGCGCGCCGCGACGCCGGCGGAAATTCACCAGATGAAGGAGGTACTCAAAGCAGGGGTGCGCGCGGGGGCCATCGGCTTTTCGACGAACCAAAATCCCGTTCATATGTATGCCGACGGGACACCGATTCAGAGCCGCTTCGCGACGGATGAAGAGATTATCGAGTTGGCTTGCGCTCTGGGCGAGATCAATCAAGGCGCCGTGCAGATCTCGCGAGGCTCGCTCGGCGTTTCCGTGCCGATGCGGGAGAGCGTCAACTTATTTGACGAAATATCGAGCCGGTCCGGTCGGCCGGTGATCTGGCAGAGCATCACACAGCGCTGGGACAAACCGAACGAGTGGCGCGACCTGTTGGATCTGGCGAAAGAGTCTTTGGACCGAGGTGTGCAGTCGTACCCACTTTGCAATGCCCGGTTGTTCAATAACCGCTTGACGATGAAGAATGCTCAGGTCTTCGATGATTTGCCGACCTGGAAAACAGTGCTATTCCTGCCTCTCGAGGAGCGCATCAAAGCGATCCGCGATCCGGAGACGCGTAAAAAGATGCGCTATGAGGCGGTGGAGGAGAAGAAGCCGTCCCGCTTCTCGCGGCGCTGGGAGCTGGTCTACTTGATCAATGCGGCGACGCCGGCGAACAAACACCTGGAGAAGAAAAGTGTGGCGGAGATCGCAAAACTTCGAGGTCAGGACGTTATCGACGCCTTTCTCAACCTTTCTTTGGAAGAAGGTTTGGACACTGAGTTCCAGACCTCCAGCACGAATGGTGATGAGGCGGCAGTGGCGGAGATCATCCGCAGCCCTTACGTGCTTGTAGGGCAGTCCGATGCCGGCGCGCATCTGATCTATGACGCTGGATTTGGCTATGCAACGCGCCTCCTCGGTTATTGGGTAAGAGAAAGGAACATCATGAGTTTGGAAGACGCCGTGCGCAAGCTGACGTTCATGGTGGCCTCCATCTTTGGTCTTCGGGATCGTGGTCTCCTACGCCCGGGAATGGCGGCGGACCTGGCGGTGTTCGACCCGGCAACAATACGCGAATGCGAGCCGGAAATGGTGCAAGACTTGCCGGGCAATGAGAAACGCTTTATCCAGAAAGCTCTTGGGGTCGAAATGACCATCGTCAACGGCGCCGTGTTGATTGAAAAAGAGCATCACACCGGAGCGCTACCGGGCACTGTGTTGGGCAACGGCAACGGACCGGCGCTGCAAGCCGCCGCGTAGCACGCGCATTCGAGTGTCGAGTCTCGGTCTGATATTAACGAAAGACGCGAGACGCTAAACCCGAGACTAGGTTGTGCGCGGTAGTTGGCGCGAAACATGCCTTAATTGTTATTGGGGTAAGAGAGCAATCGGCTATGTACTACGGCGCCCGCGGCATTGTCGGTCTGGTTAAGCCCACCTACCGGCCGGGGTCCATGGAAAGCTTTATCAAACTAATGCCGGAAGGCGTGGGTTTCATCCCCAGCCATGCCGGTATTCGTGCGGGAAACGAACGTGAGCTTCAAGAGGCGTTGACGGTCGCCGAAAGAAAAGTCGCGCGGCTTGCGGAGCTCGGCGCGGACGTCGTGATGATCATGGGCGCGCCGCCGACGATGGTGCGCGGCCATGGCGCGGACCGCCAGATTGCAAACTCGCTGACCCAAAAATACAAGATCCCGGTGACTGTCGCGACGATCGCCCAGGTGGACGCGTTTCGCGCGCTGGGGCTGAAAAGCCTGGTCGGCATCACCTATTTTCAGGATGACATGAATCAGCGGTTTGCCAAGTTTCTTCGGGACGACGGTTTTCAAATCAAGGCAATGAAAGGAATTGAAGTGCCTTTCCAAGATGCCGGTAGGCTCGCCCCCGAGGCAATTTACAACTTCGCCAAACGGGTCTTCATCGAACACAAGCCGGTGGATGGTATCTATATGCTCGGCGCCGGGTGGCATAATCTGCCGGTGATTGAAATGTTGGAAAAGGATCTCAAAACGACGGTCGTATCGAGCATTCCGGCACAGGTCTGGGCAACCAAAAAAATTCTTCATCTGAACGAGCCCGTGACCGGGTACGGTCGGCTGTTGGCGGAGATGCCATGATCGTTTGAAGGCAAAATGAAAAATGTAAAATGCAAAATTCCGGAACGAATCAGATTTTTGCGCTTCGCAATTTGCATTCTGTATCTTGCAATTTTCGGTAACCTACCGCCGACAGCATCGGCCCAGGATGTGAGGCCGGCTGCCGAGACTGAAGGCAAAATGGTCTTTTACGCCGCCTTCAATGCGAACGATTCCAAGACACTCATTGATGGTTTCAAGCAGCTCTACCCGAAAATCGACGCGACGTTTTATCGCGCGACGGATGCCCAGCTTATGGAGCGCATTTTGACCGAGGGTCGCGCCGGGAGAAATCTCTGGGATGTGGTGATGAGCACGAGCTTCTACGGCCATAACTTAAAAAAGCGGGGGCTGTTGGCGGCGTACGATTCACCGGAACGGAAGTTCTATCGTGAAGGATACAAAGACCCGCAGGCGACCTGGACTTCTATTTACACCAATTACGCCGCTTTCGGCTACAATACTCGGACCGTGCCGAAATCCAGCGTTCCAAAATCTCACGCCGATCTCCTCAGAGCGGAGTGGAAAGGCAACATCGGGATCGACGGCCGCGCTTATGAGTGGTTTGGCACGTTGGTCAAAGCTATGGGCGATGAGAAAGGCCTTGCCTACATGCGCGAGCTGGCGAGACAAGTTCAACTGCGCAATGGCCGCACACTGCTCGCGCAGTTGGTGGCTGCAGGCGAGTTCAGAGGGGCGCTCTCGGCTTATTCCCAAACGTTCGAGCAAATGAAGCCTGCGGGCGCGCCTGTGGAGTGGGTGCATCTGGATCCGGTGTTCGCAAACATACACCCGATGGGTCTTTCGGCCAAAGCGCCTCATCCCAATGCCGGAAAGTTGTTCATTGACTTTGTGCTTTCAAAACGGGGCCAAGAACTTATCCGCGGTATGAATCGTATTCCCGACCGTGTTGACACGCCTCCGGAGCAGACGCGCCTTATCGAGGGAATCAAACCGGCTTTCGCGCCACCTGAAGTGCTTGACGAGTTCGAGCGATATGCGAAGCTTTTCCATGAAATCTTCGGCGGCCGTTAGGGCGCTACGCGCAGTCTGTAGTTTTTAGTTTCTGGTTTAAGTTTCAACACGTTCGTTCTTGTTCGCTTGCCTAACATTAGGCTTTCTATGAAGGTCGTTGTTCACGGCGTCACCAAACAGTTCACTACCGGGCCGCGCGAAGTGCGCGCGCTGGGTGGGATCAACCTCGAAGTTCGGGACCGGGAGTTCTTTGGTATCATCGGCCCAACAGGGTGCGGCAAGACGACGCTCCTGCATATCATCGCCAGATTAGAAGAGGCGAGCACCGGTACCGTCGAGTTTATCGGACAGCAGCATGCCAAGTCTCCGGTGTCGATGGTATTTCAAGAGTCGGCTCTCATGCCGTGGCGCACCGTAGAAGACAACGTCCCGTTGGGGCCGGAGTTTCGCAACGAGTCGCCCTCGATTTACAAGCGCATCAGCCGGTTTTTTCTGGAAGTCGTTCGGCTCTTGGATTTCTCCGGCGCGCAGCCTCATGAGCTTTCCGGCGGCATGAAGCAGAAGGTGGCGATCGCACGGGCGTTGGCCAACGATCCCGAGGTGATCCTGATGGACGAGCCGTTCGCAAACCTGGATGCCCAAACCCGCCTCATCATGCGCGAAGAGTTGCTGCGTATCTGGGAGCGCGACAAAAAAACAGTCATTCTCGTAACACATAATATCGAGGAAGCGGTCATGCTTTGCGATCGCATCGCTGTCCTGAGTGCCAGGCCCGCGCTTGTGAAAGAAATCGTGCCGGTTGATATTCCGCGACCGCGCACGATGAAGAGCATGAGAGAGCCGGATTTTTCCAAGTGCATGGAGAGAATCTGGGCCTTGCTGCGCCACGACGTAGATGCCGCCTTGCAGCGGAACGAGCTGTAGTGCCGGTGCACTGCGCGACGACGTTCGCTGCTGCCATGCTGCCCAATGCGCTTGCATCCCGCTGACAAAATGATCGTCGAAACACGGCATTTGGGGGAGGACCTGCTATGAGGCGGATCTTGTTAACCAAGGCTAGAGGCCTGGTCCTCGCCGCATGGATGCTCGCGGGTTGTGCGGCGACTCGATCAACGGCCGACTATGCTGCGGTTTTGACCAACCCAGCGCGACCGGAGAACGAGCGTGCTCTCGACGCCGTTCGCAAGCCGCAGGAAGTCATGGCCTTTTACGGGGTCAGAAAAGGCGACAAAGTAGCGGATCTGTTTGCCGCTCGCGGTTACTATACGGCGATTTTGGCGCAGCTAGTCGGGCCTGAAGGCGTGGTTTATTCCGCTAACGCCGCGCCGCGCGCGGAGCTGCATGAGCGGGTTAAGCAGGGAAACATGTCGAACGTAAGGGTGCTTGATGGACCGCTGGACAAAGTGGCGTTGCCCCAGAACGGCTCGCTCGATTTTGTGTTAATCCATCTCGACTACCACGATCTGCCGGCGGCGACTCGCGTTGCCATGAACAGGAGAGTCTTTGGCGCGCTAAGACCTGGCGGCGTTTACGGTATCGTTGATCACTCCGCCCGTGACGGCAGGGGAGATGAAGACGCGAAAACATTGCATCGCATCGACAAGAGCTTGGTAATAAAGGAGGCGACCAGCGTTGGTTTCAAATTGGAGAAAGAAGCGACAATGTTACGCCGCGCTGACGACACTCGGGATTTTAATGTATTTAAACCGCGCGATCGTAGTGACCGGTTTGTGTTGAAGTTTCAGAAGCCCTGAGTAGCCGAATAATGCACGGAGATCTCGCCGAGGAGCAAGCCTCTCCCGATCGCGGCCAAAATTGGCTTGGGTCTAGAGTCCTGGGTCTCGGGTTTTCAAACTCAACCCGAGACTCATTTCTGTCCGCGCTATCGAGGCTTGCTCCTCGGGATTGAACACTATGTCTTAGGCTTTCCCGGAGCATGAACAATCCCGGTTAGATCTCTGTCACCTCCCGCAGTTTCAATTTTTTTCGCTTTGCCTGGTCCAAGACGTACTTGCCGACAGCGAGATCTTCATCGGCGATGCCGTTGGATTGAAATAGAACTCGCTTGGGACGCGGGGTGGGAGCGCCATGTCCCACAACGCTGTCCAGCGGCACGATACCGTCCCAGCGCAAGATGCCGAACTCACAAGCCGCGATCAGATCGCCACTGTCGATTCTGGCCGTGGGCAAATCGTCCGTTACAATATAGTTCATATGGCGGATGAGATCGTTGGTGATCTCATGTTTGACCGAGGAGTTGGCGCCAATGGAGGCGACCAACACTTCCTCTTTAAGATGGGTGCCATGGGCAACAGGTGTAGTGGCATCGGTTGCAACAACCAGGATGTCAGCTTCGGCTTCCGTATCACTGGACGAGTTCGCTTCGCGCCAATCTGCCTTGACGACTTTGCTCATTTCCTTGATAAAGTCTTTGCGGCGCTTTGGCGTACGTCCCCAGACAACTACCCTTTGAATCGGAAAAACGTTTGCCACAGCCTCGACTTGAAAGGTCGCCTGCCACCCCGGCCCGATCACGCCCAGGGTTTTCGCGTTTGCCGGAGCCAGATACTTGGCGGCGACCGCGGTGGCGGCGCCGGTGCGCAAGCTGCTCAAAAAGCCCATATTGATGATGGCCTGGATCTGTCCGGTGCGGCCATTGTATAGGGTAACCGTGTTCGCCGCCGCCGCATATGCACGAAGGCAGAGCAGGTCCGCATCTTGATGCCATGCCGCCATTATGTTCAGTTGTTTGTCGCTGCCTTTAAGCCGGCGCCGCGGCAGACTCCGCATCTTACCAGCGGAGCGATCGTGAAATATGCGATCCAAAACTTTGATGGCCTGGGGCATGTCTATCAGTTTTCGGGTCTGCGCTTCGCTGATAATCAGAGCCATGTCGGGTGCACTCCTTTGAGCTTCTATAGCTTAAGGTGTTTTCGCGGGCAAGTTACGTCACGAAAGGGATCTAATTGGTCAATATTTGCAGTTTCCGTCAGGTACGGACGGAATGGAGCTATCTTGTGTCTTCACTGAAGCTGGATTTTGCCGCTAGGCTGTTCACAGATTCTCCGCGACGACGTCTAACGTGCCAGAGCTCATGCGTTAGTGCGCCGATGTTTATCTTATGAAACAATGCCCTGAATGCTCTGCCGACTACGAGGACAGCGCTGGCTTTTGCGCCAAAGATGGCCGCTCTCTTGTGACCGCACAGCCGCCCGCCACGCGGCTGTGTCCACACTGCGCCAACGGCATCCCTGAGGACGCAACCGAATGTCCTTATTGCAAAGCCGACTTGGGGCCCGGACCCTCACCCGCGATCGCACCTCGTAGGGACCTTCGTCCCGAATAAGCCATTCGGGTGAGGG
>DATACQ010000087.1:0-2178 GCA_036258955.1 Binatia bacterium | reverse complement strand
CGGCAGCTCAAGTGCAAACGCATCTGCGACGCCATTCTTTTTTCCCTTTTGTCAGCCGCCTTGGCAATGCTTGGAGACAGGCCGGCGCTTGCACAGGCGCCGTTTTATCAGGGAAAGACGATTACTCTCATCGTCGGCGCCGGTCCGGGCGGCATGGGCGATCTGCGGGCGAGAGCCCTTGCCTCGGCGCTCGCCAAAAACATTCCGGGAAATCCGACCATCATTTTTCAATATATGCCGGGGGGCGGTGGCCGAAAGGCGGCTAATCATCTTTACAACAGCGCGCGCGCCGACGGGCTCACTTTGTTCCGGATCTCCAGCAGCATCGTGCCCTATGCGGTCCTCGGCGAGTCCGGCGTTCAGTACGATGTGGACAAGCTCATTTATCTCGGCACGACCGAGCACCTTCTCTATTACCTCTTCAATACGCGCGCGCAGGCGGGGCTCGACACGCTGGCTAAACTGCGAGCGGCATCCGGGGTCCGCATCGGCAGTGCTCCGGTCGGCCACACCGGTTATATACACAGCCGAATCAGCGCATACCTGCTCGATATGAAAGAGCCCAAAATCATTCCGGGTTACGAAAACGAAGATCTTGACGTCGCTTTTTCGCGGGGCGAAGTGGACGCGCAAGTCGCTTCCACCGGCACGGTCATTGAGCACGATCTGGTAAACAAAAAATTGGCGCATTTTCATGCGGCGATCGAGATACCCAACGGCCACAAGGATTCTCGTTTCGCGAATCTCAACCTGCCGGATATCGAAACTTTCGCCAAGTCGGAAAAGGAGAAAAAGCTCCTCAGCATGATGCGCGCTTTCAGGTCGATCGGAACGGCTCTGCTCCTCCCTCCGGCAACTCCCGCGGACCGCGTCGATATCTTAAAGGAAGCCGTGCGAAAAACCCATACGGATCCGGCGTTCATTGCCGAGTACCGCAAACTTACCGGCGGGGATGAACCCAGCCCGCTCATGCCGGATGAGCAGGCAAAGGTAGTCAAAGAGATTCCGCGTGACGCGGAAACTATCGAGCTCTTCAAGAGATTTGCCGGAACCGGACCTCTGCCGACGCGTTAGCCTTCTTCTAATGTTTCGGTTTCTGCGAAAACCGCTATGCGCGGTTGGGCAGGGCTTTTTTTAGCGCAGCGTCGATTTTGGGCAGAACATCCGGGCAGTGAAGCCTCGCCATCGCACGAAGTTCGTCCGCCTGTGCTTCGTCACAAATAACCTCGTAGCTTTGATAGAGAGCGTCAGGGCCGGAATGACTACTGATTGCCGCAGTCCTCAGGGCATGATCGGCTCGAGATTCGGCTGAAACGTGACTCAGAAGACACTCGTAATCGTGCGCCGCTAGCGAGATGGTGATCTGCATGAGCTATCCCTTGTGGATTAACGCCAAGCTCGGACCCGATAGCATGCCATCCATCGGCTCAGGTCCGTTCCTTCCGTTGTGACTTGAAAAACGACAACCGAAAACGCCAACTCGCCTCACGAGATCACTGGCGCTCGCGCTGCAACCGAGAATGATCGATAAGGCACTGGCGGTAGTGCTCTCCTCTCACGCCGCAATCGACATTGCACCGCAGTTTGCTTTGCGTTACAAGAAGGGCCAGACGGAAAACCGAAGCGAGGCTGCTTTATGCCTGAAAAACTTGCCATTTGTGCTTCGCTCCATCTGCGCTGATGCACATGATAGCCGTCGTTCTGATGGGTCTTACGGGTTTGCTGCTCGCGGCGGAGATGTCCGCGGCTGAATTAAGAGCGTCTCGACCCGCCGGGCAAGCTCGCGCGGACTCTTTCAGAAGTCTGCACCCGTTGGCTCGGAGCCAAGGCTTACATCTAAACTTCGCGCCTCGCCACTTCCATCGTCATCACTTCGGTCGCCATCAGAACCGCCAGGGCAACAGCTTCTTTGCTCCGCATCCGCAGCTCGGCCATTCCGTTTTCTTCTTTGGGCGACCTGGCTTTCATCACGGGTTTTTCTTTGATCACTGGATTGTCGGCGGTGTTTCGCCGTCACCCCTCCTGATCTGGCATTCCGGCTTTCCCGGCACTTTTACTATGCCGCGCGAAGAAATCACTGGCGAAAAACCGATTATCACGATGATGCTCCACAACCGTCGGCATTTCGGACTCTCCGCAGAGCAAGTGCATGAACTCGAGGAGATCCGCTACACCTAC
>DATACQ010000086.1:0-2890 GCA_036258955.1 Binatia bacterium | reverse complement strand
ACTGCGGAGCTATCGAAGACGAAACGGACAACAACGAATACCGCACAGGTGATCGAAAATCCCAGCAAGGAGAGGCCGGCCAAGGCGGTTCTCACTCCGAAGCGCAACCGCCCTCGACGATCCCGGCGGGTGGCTAAACGGTGGTAGGCGGCCGGCGCGAGAAACAGAACCGTCGCAATGGCAACCGCCACAAGCGAGACAGTGAAAATGATCTTGCCCAGCGAATCTACCTGAGAAAATCGGGCAGCGAAGGGAGCCGTCAATAAGAACGCGAATAGAACCTGCACACCGGGAATGATCGTGCGCAGTTCCTCAAGTAATTCCCGGTATCGCTCTCGCTCTTCTTCCGTGGTGTCGTTGTCCATACCTTCTTTCGTGGATGTTTTCCCACCACCGAACGGCTGCCACACTCAAGCATCCACCGTGGCGATGGTTCCAGTAACGGTGAATTACGTCTGAGAGAACGGCTGTAGCGGTTGGAACGAATACATCTTAGTTTCTGCCACGAGCTGTCAGCCGTTCGGCTGAGATCGACCGAAGTATCTCGATCACGCCAAATTATGAAACGATCTCGACATGAACGGTGGGCGTCTCTCCCGCCACTGGACTGGCGCCTGCGGTCGCCGACAGTCGTTGCGGATCTATGCCGCGCTCATGCAGCTCTCGCTCGACGATTTCGGCGCGATCGCTGGCTAGCTTTTGCAGCTCCTCGCCGGACACATCGAGGCGCTCCATCACGAATTTTTCCAGCGACTCTTCGGCGATCCGTGTAAGAGGCGTTCTTGGGCGCGTTATCCCTCCCAAATCCCGATACACCTGAATCAACGCCTCTTCATAACCTCCGCCCTCTGCACTTTGTATTCTTTCCCAGAATTTCGTTTTCTTCAGCGCATCGATCTCGCTTTGAGTAACATTGCCGCTCAGCCTAAGTTCCAGTTTCGGCTTCTCCTTGAGAAGACCTGCAAGTCGCTCGAGCTGCTTTTGGCTCCCCGCCCGCAACTCTCGCGTGCCGGACTCGAACGCAACCGGCTCGATGCGTATTTCGCCAATCCTGCCGCCCAAGGTGAGAATATTGCCGACGAGCCGAAATGGCGCGGTAATCGCTCTGACGATTGCGTTTCTTACGGCGGTCCAGATTAAGTTGCCGATGTCCAATTGCGGGCCGCTTTCTGAAGTCATCGCTATCTGCAGGCGTATAACGCCACTGATGTCCTGCAGCAATGCCACCGCAAGCTCCAGCGGGATGCCGATTCGCTGGGCGAATTCGTCGCCGGTTCGTTCACCGACTCGGAGATCCCGCAACACGATCTCCGCGGTTGCCTGGAGCTCATCCCCCTTCAGCGTGTAATCGATCTCAGTGGTGATTTGCCCCTGTCGTATTCGGTGACTGATGTACTCCGTCGCATACGGATTCAACGGAGGAAGAGCATAGCTTCGAACCGCTGCTTCGACATGCATGTACGGCTTCTCTGCAAACGGCGTAAACCAGCCGGTCGCCGTTAACGACGCCGAGTCCCCGAGTCTTCCTGCGAATTTAAGCTCGGCGCGTTTCGCGCTTGGCAGAAGATCAATGATCTTGCCGTCCAGCCTGGTCACGCTTGTGTTGTAGTTGGGGGAGACGCTTCGGTCGAGGATTGAGATGGCGCTTTCATCGACAACGATCGAATGGATGCCTACCGTTGTCTCTCCTCCGTTTTCCTGTCCGTGAGTGGACCGCGATCTCTCCTGAGCATCCCGGCTCCTCAGCCGCATCAAGTTAAGTTGACCTTCCCTGCCCCGGACGACCCTCAGGTTAGCTCCGGCGAACGCGATTCGGCCGATATCGAAGTGCACGTTTTCATCGATCTGGATGTTTCTCAGGTTGACCCCCAGCCGAGCTGTCGTCAGAAATGGCTCGTTCTCCTCAGTGAATCGCAGAGCCATGTTATGACCTTCCAGCTTTCCGACCGCTGATGTGACGATATCGCCCTGTTTTTCCGGCTTAAACGCTATTTTCAACTCACCGTTGACGTAATCTCCACTGGAGTTGGCTGAGTTGAAAATCTGATCTATATAGCCGCGCAAGGGCTCGTACGGCAGTCGTTTTCCTGTGAGGGCAAATTGCCCGTGGAGCGGCTCGTTATCGATGTTTCCGCTCAGGTTGACGAATCCATTTCCCAGCTGCCCTTCCGCCTTGATCTCACCGGTGCCCAACTGCGGCAGGAGCAGTACGTCGTTCGCCGTCAGAGCGAGATTTTGAAGGCTAGTCTCCACGACCGGGGTCACCGTTTGGTCGATGAATTCGACTCTGCCGCTTTCGACCGTCAACTGCTTGACCAGCAGACGCATGGCGCGGCTAGCCTCTTCGGTCTCAGCGCCGGTTGCCGGCGCAATCTCCCCTGAGGGCGTGAACTGCTGCAGATTGAATCCCGAAGAATCGCGCATTAGCAACAGGTGAGGCTTGCGAACTACGAGGGCGCCGATCTGCCCCTGATTCTTTGAAAGGTCGAGATGAACGTCGCGCGCGGTGAGTCCCGCCAGTTGGGCGATCGGCTGGTCTCCCGCCGCAGGCAGCAGAGCGATGCTGCCGACCCTCACAGTAGCATCGATGTAATGTGCCGACGGCTTTCCTTCCTCGTCAGCGAGCACGTACTTTGCCTCCCCGCTCAAGGAACTTTGTTCGAGGTTGAGACGGGTTTTGTAGGGAAGATAAGCCCCGAAATTCGCCAGCTGGACGTTCGCCACCTCGGCTGTCATTTGCGTCTGCAGACGGTTTCCAAAAAATGTGCTGGAACCGGCGACCTTCACCGTGCCTGCGGCAATCTGCACCGCCGCCGTAAAGTTCGTGGGCGTAACCTCTACGCCTGGCAAACTTGCGATCGGACCCGCCGTGAGATCCAGCGAGCTGAAT
>DATACQ010000085.1:0-6266 GCA_036258955.1 Binatia bacterium | reverse complement strand
GCCGGAGCTCCTAGTAGAACGCGAATGGCTGGTCACCAACGGCATAGGCGGTTACGCATCGGGAACGCTCTCCGGCGCAGTGACCCGCCGCTACCATGGCTTGCTCGTCGCGGCTTTGCCGCCGCCAATGGGTCGGCTCTTAATGTTAGGGCAAATAGCGGAGGAGTTGTTCTTGCCCGGCGACATCAAGGTCGAGATTTGTTCAGGAGTCGGATCGCAGGAGACGAGAGAAAGCCCCGGCTTCGCATCATTGGCCGAGTTTTGCCTCGAAGACGGGTTGCCCGTTTGGCTTTTCAAAATCGATCAGATTTCTTTGGAAAAGCGGCTTCTGATGATTCACCGGCAGAATACGGTGTTGGTAACTTACAAACTTCTTACCGGTGGAGAGCGGCTCAAACTCAGGCTGCGGCCACTGATTCATTTTCGTTTGCATGAGGAGCCTGTAGCGCCGCTCACCGAACGGTACGAATTCAGCGTAGGAAAAGAGCAGTTTGAGATCGCGACGAAAAAGTTTCGGCAGCCCTTGCGGCTGCTGCTTCATAGCGCAACTTCGAGCCATGCGGTAGATCACAACAAGATTCAGGGCGTGTACTACCGCGCCGAGCACCAGCGTGGCTACGAAGCGGTCGGCGATCTCTGTAGCCCGGGCTTTTTCGAGATCGATCTCGAGCCGCGCAAGTCCGCGACTCTGATAGCATCGGCGGAGCCATGGGAACAGATTCACAGTGTTTTCCCCGAAAGGGCTTACCTGGAAGAGCATGCCCGCCGCCGGGCTCTCCTCTCCCAAGCCCACGCGGACACCCGCGCCGGCCCTGCAGCCGAATTGGTATTGGCCGCCGACCAGTTCCTGATCTGTCCCGTGGGTCGACTGGTCGACAGCGCGGATGATGGACAAAGGCACACCATCATTGCCGGATATCATTGGTTCACCGACTGGGGCCGCGATACGATGATCAGCCTGGAAGGTTTGACTTTGGTAACCGGGCGCTATCGCGAGGCGCGCAAAATCCTGGCCTGCTTTGCGGAAACTATTCGCGATGGCCTGATCCCCAATCTATTTCCCGAAGGCGCCCGCAACGGGCTCTACCACACCGCCGATGCAACGCTTTGGTTTTTTCACGCTGTGGATCGTTATCTGTGGTGGACCGGTGATCGGGATTTTTTGCATTCTCTCTTGCCCAAGCTGGCGGATATTGTTGACCATCATCTTCACGGTACGCAGTTCGGAATTGGTGTCGATCCAACCGATGGATTGTTGCGCCAGGGCGAAGAGGGCTATCAACTTACCTGGATGGATGCGAAAGTGGGTGATTGGGTTGTCACACCGCGCCGCGGGAAAGCCGTCGAAATCAATGCGCTCTGGTACAACGCGCTTCGCCTGCTGGAAGTTTGGCTGGCTGAGGAGGGACGGCTGCAAGAGTCCGGGATCATCGAACGCAGCGCCGCTCAAGTGATGCATTCGTTCAACGAGAGATTTTGGTACGGCGACGGAGGTTATCTCTACGATGTGGTGGACGGCGAGCAAGGCGATGACAGCTCCTGCCGTCCTAATCAGGTGCTGGCATTTTCACTTCCCTACCCGGTTCTTGAGCGCGCCCGCTGGGAGCGTGTCCTTACGATTGTAGAGGACAGGTTACTGACCCCCTACGGCTTGCGTTCGCTTTCAGCGGAGCACCCGGACTACAAGGAA
Source organism: Binatia bacterium (assembly GCA_036258955.1). Taxonomy (GTDB): domain Bacteria; phylum Desulfobacterota; class Binatia; order UBA9968; family UBA9968; genus DATACQ01. The sequence goes on along the minus strand of DATACQ010000085.1, from coordinate 4,576 downwards.
AAGTATTTCGGCGATCTGCGCTCGCGTGACGCCGCATATCACCAGGGAACTGTTTGGGCCTGGCTCATCGGGCCTTTCATCGATGCCTGGCTGCGGGTTCATCCCGGCGATTTCGTGAGGGCGCGGGGCTTTCTCAACGGACTGATCGCGCATTTAGGCGATGCGGGGATCGGAACCATCAGCGAAGTTTTTGACGCGGAGCCGCCGTTTCGACCGCGCGGCTGTATTGCGCAGGCGTGGAGCGTGGCGGAGACCCTGCGCTGTTGGGTGAAGACGACCGGAGAACCCAATGCCCAAGCCAAGACTTAGAGCGGAGAGCAGTGGACGCAGCGCACTAGCAGCAAGAAGTCGGAGCCTCACACTTTGTGTGCGTGCTTTATGGAGACTGGCATGCGGCTTGCGCTACTAGAGGTTTGATCGATTCAATTCGGGGGTGCCGTATGCAAATCAGAGAAGTTATGACTGAAAGGGCGGAAGTGATTAGTTCGCACGCGCCGGCCATAGAAGCCGCCGCCAAGATGAGAGACTTGGATGTAGGATCACTGCCGGTCTGCGATGGAGAGAAGCTCGAGGGTTTATTGACGGATCGCGACATTGCCGTGCGACTCGTAGCGGAAGGGCTCGACCCGTCGATGACCAAAGTAAGCGAAATCATGACTCCGGGCGCGACCTATTGCTTCGAAGATCAAACCCTGGACGAAGCGGCTGATATAATGGAGGCGCAGCAGATTCGGCGTTTGCCGATCCTGAACCGAAACAAGCGCTTGGTCGGCATGCTGTCGTTGGGCGATCTCGCCGTTCGTACCCACGGCAGTGAAGATCGGGAGCTGGCGGACGAAGCCCTGAAAAACATTTCGGAGCCGTCTGAACCGAATCGTTGACTCAAGCGGTCAACTGCAAAGCTGAACAAACGAGCAAGCTCGGCGTCAGCACGCTTTCGTTTGCCCGTAGAGCTACGGATGCTGGTGCATGTGCTCGGTTAGAAAGGAGCTAGGATGCCTACAAAAACTCGGGTTCGCGTCGACCGAAAGGACCGCAAGCGGAAAAGCAAACGCGCAAAGGGGACCTCGATCAAGAAATCAGGATGACAGCTTTAGTTGTTCATTCTTAGATTTTAGCCGTACTTTCACGACCGATAACTGAGGCCTCACACGTTAACACTCACAGTAGCGATTTAGCCGCGCTGAGCGAGCCTGATGGCTTCCTCAATATTCGACACGGCTTCAGGGCAATATTGGGTGGCTGTTTGGAGAAGGATACGCGCTTGTTCCTCGGTACAAGGTATCGTATAGCCGGCAAACTGCACGCCGTCGAGCGCGTGATCAATCGGCGTCGCCTTGCTGATCGCATTTAGAGCCGTGGACTCCGGCGGCACGTGACGTCGTAGGCGATTGAAGTCGCGAGTAGCGAGCTTGATAAATATTTCGCTAGCCTCGGTCATAATCTTGCTAAAGCAAAAAGGGGACGGCGCTGGAGAGCACAGCCGCACGCGGCATTTACATCCCGGAAGGAAACGTTTCGGGAGCCTCATCATCTTCTTTCCAAGTAGCCCTGTGTTCCAGGGGTACAACCGCTTGAGTCTCATCAAAGTGCAAGATTGCGTCGAATTGCGCCGGCAGGGCAGCGTAGAAATAATGGCTGGCGCGCTCCGATTCCGGTCGGTACACGACTCCGATAGCGCGCTCGAGACGTCGAGGCTGGCGCAACACTGCAAGCGGTTTTTCTCGCAAGTCCAGCATGAACCGCTCTGGACCGGCCTCATGTAATAGCGATTCATAGCTCCCCGGCAGAGCCGGCCGTACGCACTTTAGTTCAGCTGGTCCGTCCCAATCGGACGCGGCGCGAACTGTGCCATGATAGGTGCTGAAGCCGATGAGTGAGGCTTGCCCTTTATAGCGTTCGCGCACGAGCTGTCCTACGTTGATCTCGCCCCGTTCGCTCATCTCCGTGGCACGCGCATCACCAACATGAGAGTTGTGCTCCCAGACGACCACTTTGGCGCGCTGCCCCTGGCCCGTAAGAAAGCCGACCAGGTGCTCCAACGTATCCGCCATATGACGGTCGCGCAGGTTCCAAGAGGTTTCATGTCCAAGAAACATCGAGCGATAATACTCCTCGGCGTTCTTTACCAGACGCGCATTCTGCTCCGCGAAGAAGAACTCGTGCGCCGCCAGGCGGCTGTCCCGGCTTGCGTATTCCACGGCCCGCTTGCGCAGCTCGAGCAATTGGCTTACAACTTCCCTCTCGCACGATTCTGTTAAGCCGAAGCTAGCTGCGTAGCCATACGCTGGTGTGTCCTCGCCGAATTGATCGAAGCACGAGTACCGGAAACGGGCGCGTTGGGCGGCGGTGGGATCAACTTTATCGAGGTATGCGAGCACAGCCTCCATTGAGCTATAAAGACTATAGAGATCCAAGCCGTAAAACCCAACCTTCGCTTCCGCGGAGCTAAGGCCGTTGTTATGGTTTCGCAGCCATTCGACGAAGTCCGAAACTTCGGTATTGCGCCACATCCAAGTCGGAAAACGTTTGAAACCTCCTAAAGCGGCGTCGCTATCCGGGTCCGTTCCAAGGCCGCGCACGTAACGGTTCACCCGATAGGCGTCAGGCCAATCGGCTTCCACCGCAACGGCGGTGAATTCCTTTTCCAAAATGAGCCGTTTAGTGATTTGCGCTCGTTCGCGGTAGAACTCATGGGTACCGTGGCTAGCTTCGCCCAGGAGCACGAAACGCGCATCGCCGATGAGTTGGAGCAGAGAATCGTAGTCGTCACGCGCGCCGGTGAGCGGTTGGGCGGCTTGCCGCATCGCATTGAGAGTGTCATTTTCCGGCTGCATACGCATGTTCTGCGTGTAAATGGAACGAACTCTTCTGGTCGTGACCCGCCAGAATGCCCGCCTTCGTTTTCTGAAGTCTTCCTCACCGGGAGCGGCGGCGGGCGCCTTTCTGACCGGCGCCCGAGCCGCGCGAGCGGGCTCTCGTCCGCGCCGCGCGGTGCGCTGCGGCAGAGCGGGCCCGCGGTCCGCGCTTTCTGGCAGCCGAACGTGCTTGCCTAGACAGCGCTGTTCTCGAGGCGGCGCTTCGGCCTTCGCGCCTCAAGGCACGTTTCGTTGCGGCTGAGCGGCGACCGGCTGGCCTTGACTTCCCTCGCTGTCCCACCTTGTGAGCGCGTTCTGCACTACGGCGCGTTCTCTCAGAGACCGTGCCTTTCTTCGGGGGCGGCAGATCGACGCCCGCCCGGCGCGCCTTCGAAAGACCTATGGCAATCGCTTGTTTGGTGGAGCGCGCTCCGTGTCTACCTTCTCTGACGTGATGCATCTCCTCGCGCACGAACTCGCCCGCTTGGGTGCTGGACGATTTTCCTTTCCGCTTTGCTTTTTTGGCTCTTTCGAGAGTTGCTTTTTCAGGCATATCGGCTCCTGCTCTCAAAGGATGTGGCGCGCAGTCGGTCAAGTCGCAAGCGTTATGCCACGCGTTGATCAACCTGCGGCGAATCGGCCGTCTCCATCCAGAGTCAGCCTAGCGACATAGCCGCTTCACGCCACCGCACCAAGTGGGAAGCACCGACAAGAACGGATCTTCGCATACTCGCCCCGAATTGAGGACATCGTTCTTTGCCGTGTTGTCTCGATTTCGCGCCATGAGCGCATTTGAGCGCCGCACGTGAATTCGCAGTGGAAAGTTCCCGCTCTTTAGAATACAGAAAGCTGCCTGAAGACCGATTTTGCTCAGGCCGTATTCAAGGACCGCCGCAGTCGTCGATGCGGTTTGCCTGCCGTACGGCCGGCTGCGCTTCGGTCTCGTGGCATCCGATTTGCGCCCATATATCCTAACGCACTCGCGCAGTTTGGATGATCAATTTTGAAAGGAGAAAATACTATGGCTCGATGTGAAACTTGTGGAAACGAGTATGACAAGGCCTTTGAAATCACATTGCAGGGACGGTCCCATGTTTTCGATAGTTTTGAGTGTGCCATCCATTCGCTGGCACCCAAGTGCGCTCACTGCGGCTGCACGGTGATCGGCCACGGTGTGGAAAGCAACGGCACGTTCTACTGTTGCGCCCATTGTGCCAACAAGTCCGGAGTGCGTGAAGCCGCAGACCGAACGGACCATGCGGCACTTTAATTTATCACCGATGCCGCCCATCAAATTCATTCCGGAGGTGCTGTTATGCAGATCAGAGAAGTGATGACTCAGGGAGCGGAGGTCGTGCACTGCGGTGCGGCTGCTCGAGAAGCGGCTAAGAAAATGAAAGAGCTGGACATTGGGTCACTGCCGGTCTGCGATGGGCGGCGGCTCGAAGGAGTAATAACCGACCGCGACATCACCACCCGGCTTGTGGCGGAAGGATTGGATGCGTCCACGACCAAGGTGAGCGACATCATGACTCCGGGTGTCACCTATTGCTTCGATGATCAAACGGTGGAAGAGGCCTCGACGGTCATGGAAGCGCATCAGATTCGGCGCCTGCCCATTTTGAATCGGGAGCAGCAGCTAATAGGTATATTGTCTCTCGGCGACCTCGCCGTGCGCACTCAGGGAACAGAAGACCACGAGCTAGCTGACGAGGCGC
>DATACQ010000084.1:0-5774 GCA_036258955.1 Binatia bacterium | reverse complement strand
GAGTGTCTGGACGGAATTCCGAAAAATCAGGAGTCCAGCACTCCAACACTCCCAGTGATTTTAAAACGATCGGCCATGTTGCCGTCGCGCTTGACAATCCGCGAGTTGACGCCTCTCAGTGATTTGCCTAGATTGGCCACATGAACGCAGCAGTTGTTGTCTAAGCGATCCAGATCTGAAGTTTTTGGAATAGGGTTGCAATCAATCGAGTTGATAGACGCCTTGAACCTAGAACTTTGAACGTTGCATCACTATTAGGAGGAATCATGTACGGCTGGCGCGCAAGAATTGGCCATGTGGCCCCTTCCCGCGGAGATACTTTGGTTTACGAATTCTACCAGATGCTGCCGGCGGGGTTTATGATTTTGAACAGCACGGGGACGATCCGACAGTTGGTCGATACCGATTTAGAGCGGCAGTTGCAGCGCATCGAAGAAGCGGCCGCGGATCTGGTGGACAACAAATGCGACTCGATCATCATCGGCGGGTCGCCGCTGTTTACGAAGCTCGGTTATGGCAGCGATACGGATATGGGCAAACGCCTGACAGAGAAATACAGCGTGCCGATTTCTCCAGGGATCACCGGGGAAATTGCTGCACTACGGTCGTTGGGGTTGAAAAAACTCGTGGTGGCCACGCCACACGAAGAGACTCTCAACGAGCGGATGAAAGCGTTTTTGGAAAGATCAGGTTTCACAGTTTTGAAAATTCAGGGGTACGGCGTCAGGAAAAACGCCGACCTCACCGACATGGACGAACACGCCGCCTACAAAATTGCTAAACGGCTTCATGAAGAGGCGCCCGAAGCAGACGGCGTGTTTGTGCCCTGCCCCCGCTGGCCGACGATTACAGATGTCGATCTTCTGGAAAGAGAAATCGGCAAGCCGGTCGTAACCAGCTGTCAAGCCTATATCTGGCACGCCCTGAAAATGGCAAAGGTCAGAGAGCGTGTGAGCGGCTTCGGCCGTTTGATGGCCGCGCTGGAGAATTAAACTAAGTGGGCTCAGTCGCCGCTTAATTCTTTCTGCTACCGAACACTTCTTTCAGCAGATCGTTTACCCGAGCGGCGGGGTTGGTACGAATTTTTTTTTCTTCCTGAGCAACGACGAAGAATAACCCATCGGTCGCCCTTTCGGTGACGTACTGGTTCACGTCGAACGTGATACTTTGCGCGAACGGCACGCTCTGATAGCGGCCTATCAGGTCATTGTATTGTCGATTCACGCCAACATCGTTCATCACGTTTTCGACGCTCGGCCGAAAGGCCGCATGCAATTTCCTCGAGGTTTTCGACTTAAAATAGTCGGTGGCCGCTGTATCGCTGCCGTTCAAGATTTTTCGTGCGTCGTCGAACGTCATCTGCCCGATGGCGTTCCAAAATATTTCCTTAGCGAACGGCACCGCTTTTTCCGCGGCGCGGTTCATCCGGACGACGAACTCATCGATCTGCGGCCCGTAGCCCACCAGACGAAGCGGCTGTTCGATCGTTTGTAAGGGTTTCGGCATCAAAATTTTAATCGCTTCGTTGCGCAAAAATCCATTCAACGTGCCGGTCTGAAGCACGGCGTTTTCCGTGCCGACTTTCAGGGCTTCCTGCAGTCCCGCCCCAATCTTCGCGTCGTTCAGGCCGCCGCCCTGGGTCAATCCGCCGAGACCTTTCAGGTACTTGTCAAACTGCGCCCATGCCGGCGGGGCCGTCGAAAGCCCTAATAGCAGCAGCGCGAGAAACCAACCCATTATATGCTCCGAACCGTATTCGGCGGAAACTCAGCGCACGAAAGTTTACAGTAGCTCGCCGCTGCGCGGTGCTGGCAGCCGTTCCGGCAAACGACCCGCGTCATCACCCCACTTAAACTCATTGACTGCAACGGCAAAGATCGCGTCGGTCAGCACCGTCATGATCTCGCCCTTGGCCTCGTCAGGTGCAAGCCGCACCGCCGCGCGTAACGGCTGAATAGCGGCACGCCATCGGCTCAGGCTGATATAGGAGCGACCCAGATAAAAGTAGGCGGGAGCAAAATTCGGATCCTCGCGAGTGGCATCTTGGAAATGCGGAATGGCGGCCTCGAAGCGCCCCTGATTGAAGAGGGCTACGCCCTCATCAAAGCTATTGCGGGTCTTGATGCCCTTGATGGTTGCGCAACCGCTGAAAAGCAGCAGGACGATGAGGCAACGGGCCGCCTTTGTCATGGACGGAACCTCCCGAATGATCCTTTAGACGAATGGAAGGTGATTACGCTGAACTACTTTCCGAGTGCAGACTTGAGCATCGGCTCGAGCTCGCCGCGCTCGTGCAGTTCGTGCACGATATCGCAACCCCCAACAAACTTTCCACCGATATAGACCTGGGGAATGGTCGGCCAGTTGGAATAGCGTTTGATACCGTCGCGAACTTGCGGGTCTGCCAGCACATCCTCGCTCGCGAACGGAACGCCATACGACCTCAGAATCTCGACCGTATGCGCCGAAAACCCGCATTGCGGAAAATCCGGCGTGCCCTTCATATAAAGCATTACTTTATTGCTCTTTACTTTGTCATCAATCTTGCTCATTACATCATCAGGCATAATAGTCTCCTTCAGCTAATGTTTAACAACCAAGTTTCTCCCACTGGGCCGGACTGTAGGTCTTGAGGGCCAACGCATGAATCCTCTGATCAGCCAGCGGCTCTTTAAGCGCCTCGTTAACAATCCTGTGCTGCTCCAGCAGCCCTTTTCCCTCAAAGATTGGCGATACAATGATCACTTGCCAATGATCGCCACCGCCGGTAAGGTCCTGAGTTTCCACCAGAGTCACCGGCAGCGCATCCGAAAGGGTTTGTTTAATTTCCTCGGGCGTAATCATGGAATAAATTTACCTTGTCGCGCCGGCGCTTGCAACCAACGCAGCTCAAACTTTAGATTCAAGGTGATCGGCTGAAGTTCGTCGAGAGAATATGTCAACGCGATTAACCGACCGGGCCGTCGAAATCCGGACGCACCTTGCGCAACATTGCGCGCAGGTCTGCTCTCAGCTCTTCCAGTGTGGGCCGGCCCACGTACCAATATCCACAATAAACACGGTGAATCGTCAGATCCGGCAACAACGAAAAGGTGTAGGGCATCGCCGTGACCCCTCGGCTCTTGGAGACTTCGGTCATGTCAAGCATCTTGACGACGTTACGTTCTTGGTCGCTCAGGAACGGGAACTTCGCGCCGAGTCCGGTGCGAAACGCATTATTGACTTCCGGTGAGTCCACGCTGACGACCGCCAGCTTGCAATAATTGACGGCCAGTTCTTCTTGAAGTTCGACATAGTGGCGCAACTGCACCTGGCATTTGGCTCACCAGTAGCCGCGATAGAAAGTTAGAATAAAGGGAAATTTGCCCACCAGCTCTGAAAGCCTCGCTGGTTGTCCATCTTGGTCGGGCAACGCGATGTCGGGGAATTTTTGACCAACCGCCAGGTTCATGAACCACCTCCTGTATAATAGTGAACGCCGCTTAGCCGGGCTTCGAATCAGCGGAAACTACCGACGGGCTTTGCTTGGCACGGAAGTTAACGGAAATGTTTTGCGCCGTCAATGCGTAAGGCAGCCGAGCTTATGTCACTGAGGGTGCTCGGCGGGATCAAGCGGCAAACGCGCTCCAAGCCTAACGCCAGTCCTGAGCCTCAAATGTTTTGCCAGAGACACCGAGTGATTCATCGGACGCTAAATAGACGAAGCCGTTGGTAATCTCCTCGGGCCGCGGCAGCGTCTGCGGATCTTCCTCCGGATATGCCGCCGCTCGCATGGCCGTTCGGGTCGGACCGGGGTTGATGGAGTTGACCCGTATGCCGCTATCCTGTAGCTCCTCAGCAAGCATCTGTGTAAAGCCTTCAAGCGCGAACTTCGAAACCGAGTAAGCGCCCCAACGCGCTTTTCCGACCCGGCCGACACCGGAGGTAACATTGATGATGGAACCCTGGTGGCGCGGGATCATGGTCTGCAAAACCTGCTGGGTCATTAGGAAAAGTCCGTCAACATTGACCCGCATGACGTCTTGCCAGGCAGAGAATGGATACTCCGCAATGGGCACTCGGGGCCCGAGCAAGCTCGCGTTGTTGACTAAGATGTCGATTGAGCCAAAGCGCTGCAATGCCGCGTCCCTGATGCGCCTCGCATCGCCTGAGTCGGCAACGTCTCCCGCGGTCCCATCGATCTCGCCGCCGCCGGCGCGAATCTCTTGCATGGCGCCGTGGATGGCAGCCTCATTGCGGCCGCAAATGAATACCTTCGCGCCTTCCCGCCCATAAGCCGTTGCGATCGCCTTACCGATGCCGCGGCTACCTCCGGTAATGAGCGCGACTTTACCGATCAAGCTTCCCTTTAGTTGTTTTGCCATTCATTAGCTCCCGTACGTTGCGATAGCGTTTCGTTTAAGGGTCCAAGGTTTAAGTTTGCAGCTCGGGAATGAATCTTCAGGGGAATTAAACGCTTGAACCCTTGAACTTTTGAACTCACCTGAGTGTGAAACACCGAGGCAGATGCTATAACGATAGCAGTAAAAGCACATGAAATCGCTAAAAACCCATCATCGTTTGATCTTATTCTTGCTTTTGGTTCTGGCCCTTACGAGCTTCTTGAGTCCCTGGTTTGCAGCCTCCGCCGACTGGCTCGCCACCAGCGAGCCTTCCTTGATGTCGGAGCGGTATGCTTTCTCAAAAATTTTCAACCGCACGTTCATGATCTCCGGCATACTTTTGTTTTTCTTGTGCCGCCGCCTACTCCGCATCGGCAGGCCGGCGGATCTCGGTTTGACTGGGTTCAAAGACGGGAGGCGTGATCTCGCTACGGGTTGGCTGCTGGCCGTAGGCTCGATGGTGTTGTTGGCGGCGGCAATGACGATGACCGACGTCTTCAGTCCTTTCTTTCGGTTGTCCTTGGCCGAGTCAGTACGGCGCTCGCTCAGCGGTTTTTTTTCCGGCGTGTTTGCCGGTTTTCTGGAAGAGGTCTTCTTCCGCGGAATGTTGTTCAAGGGCCTGTACGCGCAGGGCCCGCTACGCGCCTATGTTGGCGCCAACCTCTTCTATTCAGCACTGCATTTCGTCAAGCCCGGCGAAGACTATTTTATGGAGCGGTTCGACCCGTGGGCGGGTTGGCGCCACCTGGCTTTCACTTTCACACCGTTTCTCGATCCCCTGCTGATCCTGCCCGGCATCATTGGTCTGTTTCTCATCGGCGTGGTGCTAAGCTTCGCGTTTACACGCACAGGCAATCTTTACCTCGCGATCGGTCTCCACGCAGGTTGGGTTTTCGCGCTCAAAACTTTCCGCGTTTTCGGCGATTACCGGCGCGAGGAGCTGGACTGGATGTTCGGCGAAACCGAGCCGAAAATAGTCACGGGCGTCTTTACCTGGGTCGGCATCGTCATGGTCGCGCTAGTCGTCTATTGGATGACACGCCGGCGCAATCAGAGACTTGAGCCGCGTACTCTGCAGGAGCGGAATATTTTGCCAGGTGCGTTGTAGCCCAATAAGATCGCGTACCCGTGCACTGCGTCGACGTTACTCGCGGCCGATTATTCACGAGAGTTCGGCCGAGGAAACAAGCCTCTCTCCGATCGCGGCCAGGACCGGTCTTGGGTCAAGACTCTTAAGTTTAATGTTTTTAGTTAACGGAGACGCAAACGAGCGCGAGACCCATTTCTGTGGCCGCTCTCTGCGAGGCTTGCTTCCCTCGAACTCAGCACTGTGTCGCCCCTAACAGTAGCTAGGCTCAGGGCTCTGGTTTATGGAAGCCGGCATGCTTACGC
>DATACQ010000083.1:0-7320 GCA_036258955.1 Binatia bacterium | reverse complement strand
ACAAACGATCCTAACGTTTCCGCCCGATGCGCCCATGTTGATCAAAGAAGTTCCGTGCGTAAAAGCCGGCTGTCCTCCTGTAGAGACGGCCATCATGGTCTTCTTGCCGTCAGAGCCGCCAAGAGTGTTCAAGATTCTCGCGCGCATCAATGAAGTGACCTTCGACCACGTCTACAATCTGATCGAGAACCCGCTGCCGTGTTGCTGACCCCGCTCACGGCGTTCTGATCGTTGAAGCAGACTCTAGCGCGATGTCATTCTGAGAACACCAGGATATGTGAAATGTCATTCTGAGCCGAGGCGAAGAATCTCAGTTATTAACGGCAAGGCGCATAGCGCATGGCGCAAGGCCCGCCCGGTCTCCGGTCCTTCAGTTCAGGTCTGTTGAAAACGCTTTGCGCTTAGCGCTTTGCCCTTTTGCGGCCCTTCCGACATGCTTCGCTCCGCCAGACTGTGTGAAATTCCGATAACACACGACCCGTACGAAGCTGCTCCTCTGAACCCATCGAGCGAGCGGCTGCTTGATTGATAGCTTCGCTAGTATGAAAGCCCGGCGAGCCCGACCTTAGCTAGTAGCGACCGGCCCGCCTGTCGCTCATCCGGAGACCTCGCGAAAAGCACGAAACTGAAGCATAGCTATCCGTGCCCTATCGTGTCCCTCGTGTGGTTTAAGATTGTTTGGTCTGGCCGCAAGCCAGAGCAGCGAATTCCTCACGGTGGCTTCAAGGGGGGTCAGACTCAGCAAGAGAATCAGGCCGAATCCGGCAATGACTGTGCCCGATAGCTTATGGACCATTCCCAAGAGACGGGCGCTGAATAGATCGTGATACAGCGATAGCCCCGCAAACATCAGCATCCACCAGAGCGCGGAGCCGATAAAAACACCGAGGCTTAGCACCGCCGCACCGAGGTAATGCCCGTGCAAGCTTTCCACGCCCCAGCCCGCGTATATCGCCACAAAAGAAAGAATCGTAACCGGATTGGAAAAAGTCAGGACGAAGGTCGTCGCGTAAGCGCTGAATAATCCGCTAACGTTGCTGGGCTGCGGCTGTGATCGGGGCCTCGTGCGGTAAATCTTGTATCCCAAGTAGCAGAGAAAAACTCCACCTATCAGCCGTAGCGCGACGGTATGCGCCAGCAGAAACCCTGAGATCAGCGTTATGCCAAGGGCGGCGATACCGGCGGCGAGCGCATCGGCGCTGGCGACGCCGAGACCGGAAGCGAGCCCGCACAGAGCGCCGAGGGCCAGCGCCCGATTGACGCACAACAGTCCCAACGGCCCGAGAGGAACCGCAACGATAATACCGATCAGAATACCTTCGAGAAGAAGCAAGGAAAACGGCACGAAAATCAGAGCAGGTCGCGGAGAAGCTTAATAAGGCTCGTTCATGGCACGGATGAATTTATTCACCGTGACTGGTAATAGCTACGCCTCTCGTAAGCGGTACCTGAACGCCTCCTTGATTTTTCATTACCTGGATTCAACTACTTTTTAAACCCAGCGGCCACTCCGGAGACCTTGCCGCTGCGCGGCCGAACAAGCCTGCGATCGAACCATTTATATCACCGGGCGCAACGGAAGCTGATATTGTGATGACCGCCGCGCGGATTTCGCGACACCTGGCGGCCGCGCTGTGTTGTTGTAATTTCTTCGGGGCGGGAATCGTGACCGCCGCCGCGAGTGCCGCGCACTACGTCGCGCATCAAATCTTCCCTACCGTCTGTTACATCATATGGATATGGAAGATAAGCGCTACTCACCCACTCCCAGCCATTGCCTGCCATATCGAAAACTCCGTAGGGACTTGCGCCCTGCGGAAAACTGCCCACCGGCTTCAACTCATTCCACCCGCCGCCGAAATGGGCTCGGCTTTTGTCCGGCGGGTCATTACCCCACGGAAACTTTCGACCGTCCGTCCCGCGAGCGGCCTTCTCCCACTCCGCTTCGGTCGGCAATCTTTTGCCCAACCACCGGCAATACGCCAGAGCGCCATACCACGATGCCTCAACGACGGGATGATTCTCATGGCCCGGATCCGCCGCCCATTGATTATTCCGCCGATGGATGCGCGCATCGTTATCATCACTGTCGTACCAGCGCTGACCGTCCGCTGCCTGCGTCCCGTTGGCATTCATGAACCCGGCAAATTGCGCGTTAGTAACTTTGGTGCGATCAATGAAGAACTCGGCGACATTGACTTGATGCCGTGGCTTCTCATCCGCCGGACCATTTTCATTTCCCATCCAAAAAGAGCCGGCGGGAATGCGCACCATGTCCGGCGCCTCACCCGCATGCGAGACAGCGGCGATAACGCAGGCGAAAACGATCGCAATAAATTGACGCGTACCAACCATGTAAAAACGCCAACGGACTTTTCGTACTCTACGTAAACGCGGCACCCGCAGCAAGCGAGAATCAAGCCTCTGCGACACAGAATGTGTCAAACCAGCGCCATCGAACGACTGTGAAATTTAAGCCGATCTGAACGGCTCGGTCTAGTGGATTGAAATAGTTGGTTCTTGCAAGTTTGGAACAACCCTTCGATAAGCTCAGGGTGAACGGTCAAGGCCGGAGACGTTCGTGGTGACGCAGCCTGCCGTGAACGCGGTGGAAGAGGGAAGCATGAAGGCGGAGTGGCGCTGGCAGATCATGTGGCGCTGATATCAAGAAAAGCTGGGCGCGCAAGATGCGCAACGTCGGAAACCCGTCCGCGCGCCAGTTTCACTCACCTGCTCGAGAACCTGACGGGAGGCCTAATCTGCTATTGCACTCCAACTAGTCAGACGGCGCGCAGCGCTTCGCAATCACCGCATCCAGTGGTCTTCGCGCGCAAGCAAAGCTCTCTTGCAGCAGTTTCAAAAACGCCTTCATGGGTCCGTGAAAATACCTGTCGGTCCTAAACACGACGTACGAGTACGTCTGCAGTTTTTCACCGCCGACTCTTAACGGCTTTAAGCGCCCTTGCTGAAGCTCGGTTGCGACAAAATTCTTGGGCAGCAACGCGATCCCGAGGCCCAGCTGCGTCAGCTTTTTCTGGAGCTCCAGGCCTATGACTTCGACTTCCACCTTCAGGGCTTGGCCGCGTTCTCTGAGCCGTTGCTCTACGTAGCTCCGGTATACACACCCATCCTGATTCAAAATCCACGGTACCTCGTGGAGGTCCTCCCATGTCATGCGTTTTCGCCTGGCGAGGGGATGGTCTGGGGAAACAACAAAGACAAGATCCGTAGTCGCAAGCGGCACGAAGCTGAGCTTCGGCAAGCCTTCGAATTTCGGGTCAACGGCAACGATCAGTGCAAGGTCAAGATCATAGGAGGTGACTCGCCTGATGAGTTCCAGCGACCAGCCGGACTCCACTGACAAATTTACTCTGGAATGCCGGGTTCTGTAGATTTCAATCAGATTGGGCAAAACGTAACTCGCGATGCTATGCGCCGCGCCGATCGCAAGACGCCCGCCGCGGATTTCTCTTAAGTCAGCGATTTCCTCCTTTGCGGCCCTGAGGATTTGGGACAAATGTTCGACGTGCTTCAACAGCGCCGTGCCCGCCGGCGTAAGCTGGGCCCGCTTGCGCCGTTCAAACAGCGGCTCCGCTAGCTCCGTCTCGAGAGCCTTGATCTGTTTGCTTATGGCAGGTTGGGTGAGATGCAACAGCTCGGCGGCGGTACCAAAACTTTGTGCCATGGCGACTGTCTTGAATGTCTGAAGCTGGTCGAGTGTCATCTTTCAGTATTCCAAAAAGTTATCATACAGATGAAAAAATACCATTTGAGATTATCCAACCTATCACTCCATATTAACTGCAGACAAGGCATTCTTCCGAAACGAGCACCGATGCAGCACATTCGATGGCCATTCAGGACGGCTGAACCTGTGCAACCGCTGCGCCAGAGTCGCCGCAGCACCGGCACGGCCTGGCGGATTATCATGTATCTAGCGGCGCTTCTGCCGCTACTCTTGCTGCTCGTTGTTGCCAAGCTCAATCCTGATCTCAACCGCACAGCAACCCCTGATTGGCGGGCGCTTATTTCCCGCGCCGAAGAAGCCCGAATCACCGAAGACTGGTATCGGTCGAGACACCTGTACTTACAAGCACAGCGTATCGCTACCTGGCGAGACGATTGGGCGGGTTTAGTCGCAGCCGCATGCGGTATCTACAGGTTGGATGGCGTGGAGGGTCCCTATTCCAAACCCTATGCGCTACTCGTTCGCGCTGCGCTCATTGCGGAACGAGCGAAAAGCCGCCGCGGCATCGACATTGTGACACGAGCGTTCGCGCTCATCGGAGCGGAGAAAGCAGCACAGGCGGTTTCGGGCCGGTCCCGGCCAAATTGGCCAGACGAAGCAAACGACTTCGACGCTGGCCAACTGCTCGAGGCATGCCGAGCACAAAATTCAAAAGCGGCTGAAGGCACGGAAATCTTGCCCTGACAGTTGTTTCCGGCATAGCATGAAGCTACGCGCACGCGGCGTTCGAGTTGCGCCGGTCACTGCAAACAGAGCACGACCGCCAAAGCGCAGCGGGTCCTGTTGAATACGCCACCGCGTTTGTCCGGCCGTCGTCGCCGGTTCAACGGCATATTGCGCCGGCAGAGTGCGCCTGTAAGGTATAACCTCAATGGCATACAAACGGATCGAAGATCACGGCATCATCGGCAATATGCACACAGCGGCGCTGGTTGCCGTGGACGGCGCGATCGACTGGTTGTGCTTTCCCCATTTTGATTCGCCCAGCGTTTTCGCTGCGATCCTCGATGATCGGAAGGGGGGTCATCTCAAAATCAGCCCGACAGGTCCGGGAGTGCGCTCCAAACAGTTCTACTGGCCCGAAACCAACGTCCTGATCACCCGGTTTTTTGCGCCTGAGGGTGTCGCGCATGTCACGGACTATATGCCCGTCGGGCTTTCTCCTGAAGAGCCCGGCTATCGTTGTTTGGTGCGGCATATTCGCATGGTTCGCGGCGATATGTCGTTCCGGGTGGAGTGTTATCCAGCATTCAACTATGCCCGAGACGAGCACCAAACCATCATCACCAATGAGGGTGCATGCTTCGAATCCGCGAGTCTGAAGCTAGGGCTCGTCACGCGCATTCCGTTGCGATCCGACGTGCGCGGCGCTGTCGCTGATTTCACGTTGCGTGAAACAGAGTCGGCTACCGTCGTCCTTCAGGAGATTGAGTCCTCGTCGGAATGCGGCCCGCTGCTATCGGAACGAGCTGCCGTCCAATTGTTCAAAAGAACCGTGGAATACTGGCTACGCTGGCTTTCAAAGTGCACTTATAAAGGGCGCTGGCGCGAGAGCGTCCACCGATCTGCGCTGGCACTCAAGCTTTTGACGTACGAACCGACAGGCGCGATCATTGCTGCTCCGACGTGCAGCCTGCCGGAGACGCTCGGAGGAAGCCGCAATTGGGACTATCGCTACACCTGGATCCGCGATGCGGCATTTACTCTCTACGGACTGATGCGCATCGGATTTACCGAAGAGGCAGCACGCTTCATGAGTTGGTTGGAGGCGCGCTGCCATGAGCTCGAGCCGGATGGCTCCTTGCACCTTATGTATGGAATCGATGGGCGCCACGTATCCACCGAGGAAACACTCGATCACCTGGAGGGCTATAAAGGTTCCGGTCCGGTTCGGATCGGAAACAACGCGCATAAGCAGGTCCAACTGGATATTTACGGCGAGCTGATGGATTCCGTGTACCTCTACAACAAGTACGCAACACCGATCTCCTACGATTTATGGACGGAGCTGCGCCGCTTGATCAACTGGGTGTGCGGAAACTGGCATCGCAAAGACGAGGGCATCTGGGAAACCCGCCTCGGCCGGCAGCACTTTGTTTACTCCAAGCTCATGTGCTGGGTGGCGCTGGATCGTGGCCTGCGTCTGGCCGACAGGCGCTCGTTTCCGGCGGATCGAGAGCGCTGGCTAAAGGTCCGGGACGAGATTTACGAGGACATCATCACGAACGGTTGGAGCGCCAAACGCAACGCCTTCGTCCAGCATTACGGCAGTGAGCACCTGGACGCCGCGAACCTTATCATGCCCCTGGTGTTTTTCTTGTCTCCGAGCGACCCGAGAATGCTCAAGACGCTGGACGCCATCCACCGCTCGCCCAAAGATGGCGGCCTGGTGTCCAACAGTCTGGTCTATCGCTACAACGTGGAACTCAGTCCGGACGGTCTCAAAGGTGAAGAAGGCACGTTCAACATGTGCACGTTCTGGCTGGTGGAAGCGCTCACCCGTGCCGGCGCCGGCGAGACCGATGCCGAGCGGCTGCGGCAAGCGCGGCTGATCTTCGAAGAAATGGCGGGTTACGCTAACCACCTGGGGCTTTACTCGGAAGAAACCGGTCCGGGCGGAGAGGCGCTGGGGAATTTTCCCCAGGCGTTTACCCATCTATCGCTCATCAGCGCCGCCTTCAACCTGGACCGCGCCCTCGACAAAATTCGTTAGCCCGTGATCCATGCGCCGCGCCCTTAATGGCTCGACGCATTTCAGCCGAAAGCGCCGCTCAGCGGCAAAGCTTCCGACCGGCATGCCTCAGCCACCGCTGATCCGCGTCCGGCGGAAAGACTTCTACTTTGGCTTAATGCGACGTGATCTCCTGCAAGAGCTTCAGCCAAGTCTCCGCCCGCTTTTCATATTCCTCCGTCGTCAGATCTTTCTCCGGATACCAGCGCTCGAACCCGCTGACCTCCGCCGCGCTGCCGTAGAACAGTTGCTCGGAATACATCTTCTGCCCATCCGGGCCAATCAGAAAATCCACGAACAACAAAGCCGCATGCGGATTCGGCGCATTGGCCAGGACTGCGGCGCTGCCGGCATTGACTGCGACGACTTCCATGGGCACCCACGCAACCGGCGCGCCTCTGGTAGCCGCGGGCTGGGTCAAATTGGTTTGCACCATCGTGAATGAAAGCGGCGCCTCTCCCGAGATAATAAGGTCAGCCAGTCCTGCTGCCGTGGTCGCATGCGGTCGAATATCCTGCTCTTTCAGCTTTCTGACAAATGCTTCGCCCTTGGCTTTCAACATCGCCCCGATCGCCCGCGCCCCGGTTTCATTATTCGCCGTAGACATCTTACCTTTCAGCGCGGGGTTAAGAAGATCGTCGTATTTTTTCGGGATGAAGCTCGCGCCCATAACATTCTTGTTGTAGCCGACGCCGATCAATGATTCGCGGTCCGTAACCCAAAAGACGTGATCCCCGCTTGCCGTCTCTTTTGCAATTTCGGGATATTTCGCCAAAAAAGGCGACGCGAAAGGTTGCAGCGCTTGCGCATCGCGCAGCTGCATCAGCTGCGGCGGCGTCGA
>DATACQ010000082.1:0-3022 GCA_036258955.1 Binatia bacterium | reverse complement strand
TTCCAGGCGACTAGCGGAATCGATCACCACGGCAACACGAGAAATCCCGGGGAAGGATTGTTTCAGAAGTTCTAAGCGCTTGCCTTCGATCTCTCGTCCAACAGAGTCGGACATCCCTGTGACATTACCGCCCGGGCGCGCCAGGCTTTTAATTAGCTCAAAACCGACGGGATCGGCGCTTCCCGCCATGACTATTGGAATACTCTCCGTGGCCGTTTTGGCTGCTCGTACGGCAGAGACGCCAGAGGCGGCAATGATGTCTACTTTAAGTTGAACAAGTTCAGCAGCAAGAGCCGGAAGCCGTTCACGATTTCCTGCCGCCCATCGAGCCTCAAGAGTCAGATTCCGGCCTGAAACATAGCCGAGATCACGGAGTGACCGGGTAAACGCTAAAAAGGGAAATGAGGGCGGTACGGGTTCCGTAGGTGGTGAACCAAAAGCTAGAAATCCCACCCGGTGAATTTTAGTTAGCTCCTGTGCTTCGACGGAAAAGGAAAGTGCAAGGAGTATGGTGCTTAGTAGAACCGCAAATTTGAGATTGCGGAGCGCGGATTGCAGATTACTGTCGAAACAATCGATCCAAATTCCTTTCATTATCGTTCCCGCCTCAACCAAATTCGAAATCCGCAATCCGCAATTACTTAATTACCTTGTCCGCCCGCGCCACTACGAAAGGCAGAATCGTCACATTGATCTGCTTCGCTGTCCTGAGATTGATCACCAGCTCAAACTGGGTCGGCTGCTATGGGGAGATCTGCCATAGGCCGCAACCCCTACCCTCTGGCCAACTGCACCTACGACAGCGCGCGTTGGCAGGTTACCGGCGGCTTGTGGCAGGTCAGCCCATCGCGAACAGCAAGACAGGGGGAGCGCCGCTCTGCATATTTTTCTGCGGCGTGACTTCGAGCTGCTATGTCAAGAGAGGTCGTCATTTCCTTGCCGGCGCCTCGACGACTATGAGCTCATGCCTCTTCACTTTTTGGATCAAAGGCCCGGTGATTGTCAGGAACTCCAGGTTGATCTCTGCCTTTTCGCCCGGCTTGAGGATCGCCTGAGGCGGGGAAAATGTCGCCTCGCCGAGAAGCTTGTCGTCAGCTCCGAACGCCTTACCCGCCACTTTGATCTTGCCAAGGGTGACCTTGGCTAAGTTATGCACGGTTCCTTTAATATGGAGGTGATCCGAAGCACAAACGTACATTCCCGGATCCATCCCGGGATGCAGGCCTATACTCTGAACCTCGACTTTGACGTTATCTCTCATATCTGCGGCGAAAGCAGCGGCCGATACTCCCAAGGTCAGGAGCACGGCAATGAGGGAGAGTGCAGTTCTTTGCATGAGTTTCCTCCTTCCTTCGCCCTTTTGGTTTTTGGCCCCCAAATTTTCAATTTTTGTGGTTTCCATAAATGTCCCCTTCCTCCTTTGTTAAGTTTAATTTGCCCCGCCCATCAGGCCGCAACCCTTACAGAAACTTCGGCCATACATCTTGCCCACTGTGAACTCTGCGGCTGAAGCCGCTGCTACTTGATTACACGATCAGCGCGAAAAAGCACCGCCCCTGGGATTTCGAGTCCGAGCCGTTTCGCGGTTTTAATGTTGACGATAAACTCGATACGGTCAGGAAGTTCAACCGGTAACTCCCGAGGATGCGTCCCGGTCAGGATCTTGTAGGCCAAGCGCGCGGCCTGGCGTCCCTGAGCATACTGATCAGCGCCGTACGAAGTCAGCGCACCGAAATGTGACCAGAAGGAGGCCGGGTACATCGTCGGGATTTTCCTCGAAGTGGCTACCTGGAGGCTTCGCCCAGGGATATTGAGATTTGTTCCAGACTGAACGATCAGGATACCGTCCTGGCCACCCTCGTTGAGCTTCGCGAGTGCAGGCTCGATCTCCAATGGGGCCGCGATGGAGTTCTCGATTAAGCTGAGCTTATACCGAATTGCTTCCCTCTTCGCGGATGTCAAAGCCTCGCGTTCCTCTGTCTTCCCAGGATCGTAGGTTACGAGTACCCGACGCAAGGATGGAACGGCTTCCTTGAATAACTCGAGCCGTTTGGCCGTCAGCTCGGCGCGCAGATTGGCGATCCCGGTAATGTTCCCACCTGGTCGAGCGATGCTTTCCACCAAGGCGAGCCTCACAGGATCGCTGACTTGCGTGAACACGATCGGGACTTGCCGTATGTCCGTGGAGCAAGCATCCGAAACGCAAAAGAGGAGATCCGGTTTCTGTTGCACCAGTTCCGCAGCCAGCTTCGGCAAACGTGTGAGATCACCCTGTGCTGCGCGCGCGTCGAACATGACGTTTTTCCCCTCTACATAGCCAAACTCCTTGAGACCGTCGCGGAACCCCTCAGTACTAGAGTGCCAGGGGACCATCGCGTCTGTTAATATAGCGATCTTGAAGAGCTTCTGCGTTTGCGCCCACGTATCAGGTGTTCCCCACAACAGAGCGAGTAAGAACGGCCAGCTGAGTATTAAAACTATCGTCCTAAACCTACCCACAAGATAAGATCTGGCCTTCACTTGATTACCTTCGCCCGTGCCAGCACGTTTTGGGAAATCGTCAGAAGCCGCGGCCGGGTACCGGTCCGGCTTGTTCTCTGCGTATCGATACTCGAAAGCGATATTTTTTCCCTCATCATGGCCTAACTCACGGAGCTCTCGGCGAATGGCTCCAAAGCGCGCGCGGAACCGGGAAATCCCCCGACAGAGAACCTATGCCTCATTTTCTCCGGCTGCTGCGCCTCGACGGACGCGCAAAGCGGACAGCGGAAAGGACTCTCATAAGCATGATTTGTCTCACGCCTTCCGCCTGCAGCCTGTCCTGAGCAAGGGCGAAGGAGCTCAGCCTACTTAATGACTCTGTCCGCTCTCGCCAGCACGTTGGGTGGAATCGTCAGGCCAATCTCCTTCGCCGTTTTAAGATTGATCACCAGCTCAAACTTCGTCGGCTGCTCGACAGGGAGATCGGCGGGCTTCGCGCCTTTCAGAATTTTGTCGACATAAAAAGCGAGACGCCCGAAAG
>DATACQ010000081.1:0-5061 GCA_036258955.1 Binatia bacterium | reverse complement strand
AACACAGTCTCGGGTCTGGAGTCCCGAGTCTCGGGTTTTTTATTTCAACCCAAACTCTAGACATGAGACGCCTTGCACTTACACTTCGAACGGAACTCTTAAATATAATCCGGACAGGTGGCTGCTCCCCCGAACCGAGCCAGGATCCCGAGTAACGAACGAGGCCCTAATCCTGATCGAGTGCGTAAAATTTCGCCGGATTTGCGTAGAGGATTTTGTCAATCACCTCGGGCGCGATTTCGCCGCGTTCTTTGAGTTTGCTAAGGGCCAAAAGCTCGCTGGCATTATCGGCGTGGCCATAATCCGAACCGATCATCAGACAATTTTCTCCTGCGTACTTTAACACGTACGGCAAATCATCGTCGGTCTGGCAGGCCACAAATAGCTGATCGCTGCCGCTGAGCACGTCGGGACGCGCTTGTTTGCCCTCGAGTTTAGGGAAACGCAAGTTCAGGTCGTGGACGATGTACGGGACCCATTGCGCCGCAACTTCGATTGCGCCGATGCGCAATTTAGGAAATTTTTCCGGGATGCCGTTTAAAATCATCGAATGGAAGCCACCGATGACCATCAGCTTGGCGACCCGGAACGGCTCGCCGCCGAGCATTTCGTTAATTGTAAAGTTGCCGATTCCTGAATGAATGCCAATGGGCATGTTGAGGCGGCTCGCTTCCTCATAAAGCCGGTAGAAGTACGGATCGTGTAAGGTGTGATGGGTTTCGACCCCGCGCATGAATACCGCGCAAGCGCCGTTTCCCTGTGACCAGCGCAGCTCGTCCAGTGCCTCATCCATGCTAAGGAGCGGCAACTGCACGGCCCAGCGCAGGCGTTTTTTCTCCTTCGACCAAATATCCGCCATCCAGCGGTTGTAAGAACGGCAGAGAGCCAGCTCAATGCGCGGATTATCCGTCACCGGCCGCAGAAAAAGTGTGGGGTATAGCACCTGAATGCCGGTACCAATCTCGTCCATATGCTTCAAGCGCGAATCGATGTTTGCCATCTCGCGCGACTCTCTAGAGGTGTCTTGACCGACGTTATCGCGCCCGCCGATCAAACGGCCGCCGATAATCCAGAAATTCTGAGTCTTCCCAGTGGGCATCTCGACGGTGATCGCCACAGGCCGGTAGCGTTTATCGCTGCCTTCCAGATAATCCCAGGTCTTCTCGCATTCAATGACATGCGCGTCGGCATCAATACTCAACATTAAAATCTCCGCGATTGATGGAACTATACTTAAATCCCCCTCGATTCCCCCTTTTTCAAAAGGGGGATGGTTATTCAGAGGATCTTAAACCCCTCTTTGAAAAAGAGGGGAAGGGGAGATTTATTCGGCGAACTTCAAGGACACCACACTGCTACCATTTCTCACAAACCATACAGCGCGGACGGATTGTCTTTGAGGATTTTATCGGTCACCTGCCCATCCAGTCTGCCGTCCCTGCGCAGCTTCCGTAGCGCTTCTATTTCCACCGCATTGTCCGCATGGCCGTAATCGGTTCCGATAACCAGGTTGTCGGCTCCGGCGTAGCCAAGGACATACTCGAGATCATCATCGGTTTGGCAGGTCACGTAGATTCTATTTTCTTGCAGCACGTTATCCGGGAAACGCCTGCCGCGCCGCGCGAAGCGTCGGGACAGATCGTGAACGGCATAAGGAATCCATTGCGCGCTCACCTCGATGATGCCGATACGCAGTTTTGGAAAACGTTGCGGTATCCCGTGGAATACGAACGCGTGAAACGCGCCAATCACCGCCAGTTTGAACTTGGAGAAGCCAGGATCATCGGCAAAAAAATCGTAGGTCGTAAACGCCCCATTGGCGGAATGCACGCAGATCGGTAAATCCAAGGCGCTCGCCTGTTCATACAATGGATAGAAATAGGGATCGCTGAGCATGCGCTCGGTTTCCAAGCCGCGCATGTAAACGCCGCAGGCGCCATTTTCCTTGCCGAACTTCAGTTCTTCCGAAAGATGCTCCAAGGTTTGCAGCGGCGGCACTAGCACCCATCGAAAACGGCTGGGCTCTTGCTTCACGATTTCCGCCATCCAGCGATTATAGCTCCGCGATACCGCTAAATCGATGTCGGGACGGCGGCTAATCGGCGTGATAAAGAACGTCGGATAAATAATCTGGCAATCGATGCCCAAGTCGGTCAGATGCTGGAGGCGCAGGTTGAGATCGCTCATCTCGCGCGCGGCAACGGGGAGCTTTCTCTCAACGTTGTTTCGCGGGATGACCCGGCCATCGACCAGCCAATAATCAAAGGGATCTTTGCCACTAGCAGAGCCGACTACTTTCGGTTTAAAAGATCGCTCCGATTCGAGCATGAAATCCCACGTCGATTCATTTTCGATGACATGCGCGTCAGCGTCGATGGTTAGCATTAGCGGAAAGTCTCCATAGGTAGGCATGAGGCGAGAGGCAACAGGCAGGAGTCGGGTCAGATTGCTCGCGCCTCACGCCTTCCGCCTCAAGCCACAGTTATCGTTTCGCCACGAGCAAATCTTTCAGCTTTCCAATAAGCGACGGGGATAGCTCGTAGAGACCGGCGAAAGTTTTTGCGGTGGTGGGGCCGTCCACGGGATCGATTTCGAGATGAGCTTTGCTGGCCTCCGCTATGAGATCACGGTCGCGCAGCGTCCGAACAAATGCTTGCTGCAGGAGCTGTAGCCGGTCAGGTGGCGTTCCCGGCGCTACAGAGTAGGGGAACTGATAGACATGAACGTTGTCGGCTACGCGCAACAATGTTCTAGCCTCGTCCGACTTGGCATAGTTGATCGCCAGCGGAACAGTCTTGAGATCGGGATGCGACTTTAACGTCGCCTGCAATACCACGCGAATTTTTCCGGAATCCATTTGACTGCGCCAGGTGACTTTCGTTGCTTGCCAGGAAGCGCAACTACCATCGACCTCGCCATTTTCCACCGCCAGGCGCGCTTCGGCGCCGCCCTTGTACCCTTCGACCATTTCCAGCGGTAAACCAATGGCAGCTTTGAGCAGCTTGGGCACGTCGGAAAGGCTTGTCCCCGGACCGATCGAAGAAATCTTGATCGGCCGCTTGGCCGCGAACCAATCCTCCACCGTTTTGATACCGCTTTCCTGGCTGAAATGGCAGGCGGTGTCATAAGACGCGGGAATGCCGAGCCAGCCGACCTTGCGGCCATCAAACTTGGTCGCCTCGTTTCCCATAACATGCTGCAATATCAGCGGTGATGCCCAAGCCGCCACGGTTAGCCCATCGGGCTTCGTGCGATTGTAAAGATGATTCGCGGCGATAATGCCACCCGCGCCAGGCATGTTTTCCACCACCGTAGTGGGACTGCCCGGTAGATACTTGCTGATATGGCGGGCGATTAACCTGGTGTACTGGTCATAAGTGCCGCCGGGCGAGTAGCCCACAATGAACGTGATGGTTTTGTCCTTGTAAAAATCCTGCGCGAGTGAGGGCGCAGCCGCTGTGACGATCAGACACGCGGTAGTGACGATGAACGAGATAAAATTTCTTGTGATCATAATTCCCACCCGGGCGCATCGTCAAAAGCTAATCGGCCCTAACGCTTGATGCTGCAGCCCAACATTGTCTCTTGCGCGTTTACCATAGCCGGCTGGCAGTGTAAACGCGAGTCGGCAGGTCTGCAACGGATCCTCTGTCGCGCGTGGAAAGCCGCTACTATCATGGTAAGTCCGTACCGAATGTCTAGGATAACTTCGCGAAGCATATCGATTTTGAATATTTGCGAAAACGACTCCTATGCTGTTATTCCGAGCGAAGCGAAGTGAAGAATCTCGGCCGAGATCCTTCGCGTAGCTCAGGATGACAGAAACTCAGGTGACAGCCTCCACGGCCTCGACGGACATAGCAATACAGCCGGCACGGTTAAATTTCGTGAGCTGTTGACCGTCACGCCGGCGTTTCGGCAAACACCGACTGAAGGATTGCCCCAGCTTCTTCTTCGATTTTCTTCAGGTGCTCTTCCGAGCGCAGGCTCTCCGCGTAAATCTTACAAAGATCCTCGGTGCCTGAAGGCCGTACAGCAAACCATCCGCTGGCCGCCGCGACTTTAAGCCCGCCGATTTCGGCGCCGTTCCCCGGCGCCTTCGTCAGCTTAGCGATGATCGGCTCGCCGGCAAGCTGTTGTGTCGTAAGAGCCTCGGGGCGCAGCGCCTTGAGAGCCTTTTTTTGCTCCACAGTCGCCGGCAGATCGATGCGCGAATAGTAGGGTCTCCCCAGCTCGTCGCTGACGTGAATGAACCATTGCGCCGGATCCCGTCCCGTGGTCGCGATGATCTCTGCCCCTAGCAAAGAAAGGATGATACCGTCCTTGTCCGTCGTCCATACCCCTCCATCACGGGAGAGAAAGCTTGCTCCCGCGCTTTCTTCGCCGCCGAAGCAGATAGAACTATCGTACAGGCCGGGCGAGAACCATTTAAAGCCGACCGGCACTTCGTAAAGCTTGCGGCGAAGCTTTTCCACTACGCGATCGATGAGTGAGCTGCTCACCAGGGTCTTCCCCACTGCGGCTTCTTTGGACCACCCCGGCCGGTGCATGAGTAAATAGTTGATCGCGACCGCCAGGTATTGGTTAGGATTCATTAAACCCATTGAAGGCGTAACGATGCCGTGGCGGTCCGCGTCGGCGTCGTTACCGAAAGCGATTTGGAAGCGGTCCTTAAGGCTGACCAGTCTGGCCATCGCATAAGGACTGGAGCAGTCCATGCGAATCTTGCCGTCATGATCCAGGGTCATGAATTTGAAGGTCGGATCGACCTCGGCATTCACGATCGTCATATCGAGCCCGTAGCGCTCCGCAATGCGCTCCCAGTACGCAAGCGAGCTACCGCCCAAGGGATCGACGCCGATATTTACTTTCGCAGCGCGGATCGGCTCCATATCGATCACTTCCGTGAGAGTATCGATGTAGGGACCCGCCAAATCCTCGAGCCGGGTCGTCGCCGCTCGTAAAGCCGCATCATAGGTGATGCGCTTGACGCCGCGGTTCCGTTCGCGTAGCAGAGTATTGGCGCGTTGTTGGATCCAGTCCGTTATATCAGTATCCGCC
>DATACQ010000080.1:0-1677 GCA_036258955.1 Binatia bacterium | reverse complement strand
CGACCGCGCGCTGATCAAACGCACTCCCCGCCGCCGTGTGTTACCCATAAAACAGGTTGCTGAAAAAAGATTCGGAATGCATCGAGAGCCTCGGCATGAACGGAAATCGTCAATGATATGAAAAACCCCTCCGTTCGTCCTCGACTTGTCGAAGGACTCTGAGAGAGTTTTTCAACCGCCTGTAAACTTCGATACGCTCAGTTGGCATCTGTACAGGCTGCGGTGTTACCGCCACCCTAAAGCCTTGCAGCGTGCCTAACGGCGGCTACTCCCAAAAGGTAAGATGAATAGGATGCCGCTGTTCGATGCCTTTATAATGGTGGACTGGTCGGGAGGCGATCGGCGCCGTGCGGGAAAGCAGGACTGCATCTGGATTGCGCATGGACGCGCTACAGGTAGCGGGCCAACGACGGTGAGCCCGCCTTCGCGGACCGAAGCCGAGCAGCTCATCCGTTCGCAACTTGAGACTGTTGTCGGACCAGCGAAAGGACGTGTGCTTCTCTCAGCCGATTTCGGTTACGGTTATCCCGCGGGTTTTTCCTCGTTGCTTCCAAAACCGCTTGCTGGTGAGCTGCCGCCCTGGCGAATCGTCTGGCACTATCTGAAAAAACACGTGCAGGATGACCTCGGCACAAGACCGGCCTGGCAACCAACGAACCGAAGCAATCGCTTCGAGGTCGCCAGCGCCATCAACACCATAGCATCAGCTCCGGCTTCACCCGGCCCATTCTGGTGTCTTTTCCAGTCCGGCGGTTATGCATGCGTTCCTCAAAAGAGACCCGCACAGCCGTTCTTTTCCTCCGGGACGCCTATAGCTTCGCGGCGCATAACAGACGAAAGAGCCGGCAGCGACACTCCGTTCCGTCTCTTTGGTACCGGCAGCGTCGGCAGCCAAGTTCTTACGGGTATTCCACGCCTCGAACGCCTTCGATTCGGTTCCCAGTTTGCCCGCTGCTCGGCGGTGTGGCCCTTTGAAACTGGTTGGGCGCCCGCGACGGGTGCGTGGCTCGATTCTGACATACGAATTCTGCACGCCGAGATCTATCCAAGTGTTAGAGCACCTCTCAGCGACACCATTAAAGATCGAGGCCAGGTGCGCGCGATGTGGCACTGGGCGCGCGACCTCGATGCACGGGACCTACTTCTCAGGGAGTTCGCGATCCCGCAAGGGATCGCGAGTGGATCACGGGAAGATATCGTAATCCGCAGCGAGGAAGGATGGATTCTTGGCTGCCCGCCTTGAACTGATTGCGGGAATTGCTCTTAACTTCATGTATTAGGCGTAGACATTTTTCCTGGTTCATCATAAAGAGGCTATTGAAAAACTCTCTCGGAGCCTTCGACAGGGCTCAGGACGACCGGAGGGTTTTTGATATCCTTGATAATTTCCGTTCATGCTGAGGCTCTCGAAGCATGCCGAATCTTTTTTCAACAGCCTGTAAATCTCTCGCATCAGCGAAGGCGATTGTAAGGAACTCGTCGACTGATGAACAGTGTCTTTACGCGATCATTGGCAACCTTCCCACTCAAACAGTCCTCTGAATTATGCAGATCTCACGCCCATAACAAGCCCGATGGTAAGAATGGATGCCACTGTGATATGGGAAGTCCAGGATAGCAGATAATCTGCGTCGCTTGTCTACCGACCAAATCGCGTCATGAGGAAATCCGATGATG
>DATACQ010000079.1:0-6426 GCA_036258955.1 Binatia bacterium | reverse complement strand
GGTCGGGCTCAATCCGCAGCAGGGCTTCTTTCTTGCTGATGATTCTTTCTTCGACCATATCCACGGCTATGCGGACGGCGGCAAAGCCCGTGCGCTTACCCGCGCGCGTTTGCAGCATCCACAATCGATTGTCTTCGATTGTAAACTCGATATCCTGCATCTCCTGGTAATGGCTCTCGAGAATTTTGCAGACATCTTTCAGCGTCTTGAACGCTTTTGGCATGAGCGATTCGAGATCCGTGATGGGTTTGGGCGTGCGATTTCCCGCCACCACGTCTTCGCCTTGAGCGTTCACGAGAAACTCGCCATAAAACTGTTTCTCGCCCGTGGAAGGATTGCGCGTGAAGGCAACTCCCGTAGCGCATTGTTGCCCCAAGTTACCGAACACCATGGCCTGCACATTAACGGCGGTGCCCCAGGAATGCGGAATTTGATACAGCTGCCGGTAGGCGATCGCGCGATCGTTGTTCCACGAGCCAAAAACTGCGCCGATTGCCGCCCAGAGTTGATCGAAAGGATCGTCAGGAAAATCTCTTCCTGAACGGTTTCGTACCTCAGCCTTGAAATCCGCCACCAACTCCTTCAGATCTTCAGCATCAAGTTCCGCATCAGAGCGCACGCCGCGGTTCTTTTTTTTGCGCTCCAAGAGAGCTTCGAAGGGATCGCCACCGTCTTTGTCCCGCGGCTTAAGTCCCAAAACAACATCGGCATACATTTGCACGAAGCGACGGTAGCAATCGTAAGCGAAACGTTGGTTTTGCGTGCGCTGGATAAGCCCCTGAACGGTGCGATCGTTGAGCCCGAGGTTTAACACCGTATCCATCATTCCAGGCATCGACTCGCGGGCACCGGAACGGACCGACACGAGCAACGGGTCGCTGTAATCGCCGAACCGGCGGTTAAGGATTCGTTCGACACGGGCGAGCGACTCCAAAACGTCTTTCTCCAGACCTTTGGGATAGCGCCTGTCATGAGCATAGTAATAGGTGCAAACTTCCGTCGTGATCGTAAACCCCGGCGGCACTGGCGCGCCGATACGGGTCATCTCATGCAAACCTGCTCCTTTGCCACCAAGCAGCGCGCGCATACTGGCACTACCTTCAGCTTTGCCGCCGCCGAAAAAATAAATATGCTTCGTTTTAGCTCGCATGATGGCGCATCCTTCGGTGAGTTTTTCTAGTTGAAGCTGCAGACGCTTGCGTTCCGAGCACGCCTGTATCGCTATATTGCAACAAACTTGGAGAGAAAAGCAGCTGAGCGGATCTCGCGTTCCATGTGGAACTGCAGGAATTGTTGCATCACAAGACGAATTTCTGACAGAACCGTAATGGGAAACCGTCCGCGTCCAGACCCATTGATGTTTTCCTTGTGATCTTCCCGTTGCAGGTTATCGAGCGCTAACAGAGCCGCCGCCCCCAAAGGTAAGCTCTCTTTCTTTGATGCCGCGCAGAGGCCGCAAAGCAATCCCCCTTCCGCCGAACTGAAATACCAAAAAGGTCCGCCACGTTCATCGCGCCTGAGTGCGCAGCGTTTGCAGCCGTCGAGCGCCGGTTGATATCCTGTCAGCCGCAATAGTTTCAGTTCGAAAGACGTTAGAAACTCCAGCGGTGCAGCGCCGTCGCGCTCCAAAAAAAGCAGGCCATTTTTTAAATGTTGGAACAGCAAGGGATTTTCATCCCGTTCTTCAATCAGACCATCTATAATCTCGACTAGATAAGAAGCGAGCGTGATCTTCTCTAGGCTGCTATCAAGCTTCTTGAAACTGAACAACAAGTCAGCGGATAGGAGAAAAACCAAACCGCCATGTGGACGATCTTGAAAGCGAAGGTTTACAACCGAGAACGGTTCGAGTGAGTTAGCGAATCGCTTACGCGAGCGCTTCGCACCTTTGGCAATCCCCCTCACTTTACCGTGGGTTTCAGTGAAAAGAGAGACGATCTTGTCTGATTCGCCGTACGGCCAACTGCGCAAAACTACCGCTGGTGTGGCAAGAATGAGACCCATGGGAAGCTAGCAATACGGACCGTAGCATTTTTCAGTCACACGGGCAACTATTTAAAATCTCGATGGATTTTGAATGGAGAAATCTTGACAAGAAGGAACCGGGTGATTAGCTTCGGAGATAACTCCGCAGCAAGAAAGTTTAAGCAATGAGTGACGAGACCAAAGATTTGAGGGAGTCGCCCGAGACTGACATCAAAGAGACTGTCGAAGACGGTTCGGCAGCAGTAGAAGATTCCCTGTCAGAGGCCGAGATCCTTCGCCAACAACTCAGGGTAAAAGAGGAAGAAGCGAAGAACAATTACGAAAGGTTCATCCGCCAGACTGCCGAAGTCGAGAATTTCAAAAAGCGAGCGCTTCGCGACAAGGAAGATGCCATCCGATATGCGAATGAGACTCTCGTCAAAGACCTACTTCCTATTATCGACAACCTGGAGCGGGCAATCGCCCACGCGAAAGGTAGCGGGAACGGCGCATCCCTTGTCGAAGGGGTGGAAATGATTCTCAAAGGCTTGTTCGATGCGCTCGGAAAATATGGCGTCTCGCAGGTATCAGCCACGGGACAGCCCTTCGATCCCCAGCTGCATGAGGCCATGGCTCAGGTTGAGACAGACGCCGCTGAACCCAATACGGTGTTGGAAGAGCATCAGAAAGGCTATTTGCTCAAAGACCGACTACTTCGACCCGCACTGGTCACAGTCGCCAAGAGCTCTAAGCCAAACGATAAAAAAAACCAGGACGGCCCGGTTGAAAACACCCCAACCGATGATTAAATAACGACCTGCTGTGTATTAACTGACGCAGGAAAGTCGTCTGAGGAGTCAACAAGATGGCAAAAGTGATCGGAATCGATTTAGGCACAACGAATTCATGTGTCGCCATAATGGAGGCCGGGGACCCTAACGTCCTGGCCAATTCCGAGGGGAGCCGCACGACCCCCTCCGTGGTGGCATTTACAGATAGCGGTGAGCGGCTAGCGGGACAGATTGCGCGACGCCAAGCGATCACAAATCCGGAGAACACTATTTTCGCGGTGAAGCGCTTGATCGGGCGACGCTTCGATGACCCTCTAGTGCAAAAAGCGATCAAAGTGCTGCCGTACAAAGTCGTGCGCAATGAGAGTGGCGACGCTTGGGTCGAAATTCGCGGCAAGCAGTATAGCCCGGCCGAGATCTCGGCCTTCATACTGCAAAAAATGAAGCAGACCGCCGAAGACTATCTCGGTGAAAAAGTAAGCGACGCCGTCATCACCGTGCCCGCTTATTTTAACGATAGCCAGCGCCAAGCAACCAAAGACGCCGGGCGCATTGCCGGGTTGAATGTGCTGCGCATCATCAACGAGCCGACGGCTGCATCATTAGCTTACGGTCTGGATAAGAAAAAAGACGAGAAGATCGCGGTCTTCGATCTCGGCGGCGGCACGTTCGATATTTCGATTTTGGAGCTGGGCGACGGGGTTTTCGAAGTGAAAGCCACGAACGGTGACACGTTCCTGGGCGGAGAAGACTTCGATCAAAAAATCATCGACTACTTGGCCGATGAGTTCAAGAAGGACCAGGGGATCGATTTACGGAAAGATCGCATGGCGCTACAGCGTCTGAAAGAGGCCGCGGAAAAGGCGAAAATTGAGCTCTCCTCATCGATGGAAACCGACGTAAACCTTCCGTTCATAACAGCGGATCAGCAGGGGCCAAAGCACCTCAATATGAAGCTGACCCGCTCGAAGCTCGAGGCGTTGTGTTCGGAGCTTATCGATCGTACGGAGGGGCCGTGTCGTCAAGCGTTAAAAGACGCCGGGTTGTCGGCGAGCGACATCCATGAGGTCATTCTAGTCGGCGGCATGACCCGCATGCCCGCGGTTCAAGAACGGGTCAAGAAGCTTTTCGGCAAAGAACCCCACAGGGGAGTCAATCCTGATGAAGTGGTCGCGGTCGGCGCCGCCATCCAAGGGGCGGTTTTAACAGGCGAAGTAAAAGACGTTCTGCTGCTGGACGTGACCCCATTGTCACTGGGTATTGAGACCTTGGGCGGGGTGTTTACGAAGCTGATCGAACGCAACACGACCATTCCTACGAAGAAGAGCCAGGTCTTTTCTACGGCTCAGGATAATCAGACGGCCGTTTCCATACGGGTTTTTCAAGGAGAACGCGAAATGGCCGCGAATAACAAGCTGTTGGGCCAATTTGACCTGGTAGGAATCCCCATGGCTCCTCGCGGAATGCCGCAGATCGAGGTGACCTTTGACATCGATGCCAACGGCATCGTTCATGTCGCCGCCAAGGATCTTGGCACGGGTAAGGAACAGTCCATCCGTATCACTGCCTCAAGCGGCTTAAGCGAGGAAGAAATCAAACAAATGGTCAAAGACGCCGAGGCGCACGCGGCAGAGGACAAAAAGCGCAAGGAAACCGTTGAGGCCCGCAATCACTTGGATTCGATGGTCTATTCTACTGAAAAATCGCTCGCCGAACACGGTGGCGACTTGGATGCGACCGTCAAGGAGAACATCGAGGCGTCTCTGAAGAAGGCCAAGGAGGCGCTAGAAGGCCAGGATGCGGACGCGATGCGTACGGCAGCGGAACAACTGAGCCAGTCATCGCACAAATTGGCAGAAGCGATGTACGCCAAAGCTTCGCAACAGCAAACCGCTCAGAAACCAGGACCCGAGCAACAGGACGGGCAAGAGCAAGCCGCTGGCGGCGGTAAGAAGAAAGACGACGTCGTGGATGCGGACTTCACCGAGGTGAAAGACTGAGATCAAGAGCCTCCGTTATCCGTAGGGTCCAATAAACAAAGCCCCTGCTCCCAATTGTGATTGTGGAGCGGGGCTTTCTCGTTTACACTGCCAATTTGAACCGAGGCTAGTCATACTTGAGCACCAAGAAAGACTACTACGAGCTGCTTGGGGTTTCCCGTAACGCCAGCGAAGAAGAGATAAAGAAAGCCTACCGGAAGCTCGCTTTGCAATATCATCCGGACCGTAATCCAGGTGATAAACAGGCGGAAGATACGTTCAAGGAAGTTTCCGAAGCCTATCAAATTCTCTCTGACCCGGAGAAGCGCGCGAAATACGACCAGTATGGACATGCTGCTTTCGGCGAAGGCGGTCCATTTGCCGGCGGTTTCGACTTTACCGCGGGGTTCGAAGACGTTTTCGGCGATATCTTTGGGGAGTTCTTTGGCGGCAGCCCACGGCGCGGGCGCAGCCGAGCCGACGACCTCCGCTATAATCTCACGTTGAAATTTGAAGAAGCGGTTTTCGGCACAGAAAAGAAGATCAAGATTCCGCGCCATGGCACCTGTGAGACCTGTCGTGGAACTGGCGCCAAAGCCGGAACCACGCCGCAAACCTGTCCCACTTGCCGGGGCCGCGGGCAAGTCAGTTTTCAGCAGGGATTTTTTAGCGTCTCGCGGACTTGCAGCCAGTGCCAAGGGCAGGGAACCATTATCAAGGATCGTTGCGCGAGTTGCGGCGGCAGTGGTCGGCTGAGGAAGTTTCATACTCTCAACGTCAAAATTCCCGCGGGCGTGGATACTGGTTCGCGGCTGAAACTTCGTGGCGAGGGGGAAAGTGCCCCGGCCGGCGGCGCACCCGGCGATCTCTACGTGGTCATCCAAGTCGAACCCCACCCGATCTTCGTCCGGGAAAATCTCGACATTCTGTGTGACATTCCGATCAGCTTTACCCAGGCCGCGCTGGGCGCGGAAATCGACGTGCCCACACTTAACGGTAAAGTAAAAATGAAAATACCTCCCGGAACCCAGTCCGGCAAAGTCTTTCGGATGAAGGGAAAAGGTATTGCCGACGTTCAGGGCTACCATCAAGGCGACCAGCATGTCCGGGTGTCCGTGGAAACACCGACCCACTTGACACCGCGCCAGAAAGAACTCCTTAAGGAATTTGCCGCCGCAAGCGGCGAGGACGTGAGTCCCATGGCCAAAGGCTTTCTGGACAAAATGAAGGAGCTATTCGATTAACCCCGGACGAGCTTCGCGCTTGTTGCCGAGCTTTCTTTGTCCCGCCTTATTCAAGCGGAGAGAAGATTGAGTGGCTTTTCGCTCGCGCCGGCTGCACTGGACCGGGGCCGCCGCGTACCAATGAGCATTTCTGCAAAACTGGAACAATTTAAAAAGCTTAAATCCGGAGCTATTTCGATTGACCTGCTATACCAGTCTGGATAACCTGTGCCCATGAGCGAAGTTGAATGGAAAATAGACGAACCGGAAAAGGCCGCGCACGTCGAGATCCCTGACGTTCTGCCGCTACTGCCGATCCGCGACATAGTTATCTATCCCTACATGATGCTGCCGCTTTTTGTCGGGCGCGATGTATCGATACGCGCGGTCGAGGAAGCGCTCTCGCGGGATCGCTTGATCTTTCTAGTTTCGCAAAAGAATTCGGCAGAGGAAAGTCCCGATCCCAGC
>DATACQ010000078.1:0-6710 GCA_036258955.1 Binatia bacterium | reverse complement strand
GCGCCGATTCTTCGAGGCTGATGTGGACCTGCTGCAACGCGGCGTAGCTGGCGCGGACCGTATAAGGCAAGCGGCGCACGGTGTAAGCGACGACGAGAATGATCCAGGTCGAAGTGAGCGGTGCTCCCAGCCCGGGGAACTCCCAACCGTGAAAAACGCGCAGAAAGCCGACGGCGAGAACAACCCCGGGGATGGCGATCGGCAGGGTCGCGACGGCATCCAGGACGTTCCTGCCCCAAACCTTGCTCCTCATCAACAGGAACGCGATGATCGCGCCGAGAAAAACGTCCAACGCCGCGGCGAGCACAGTGTAGAGCAAAGTGTTTTTCACGAAGTGCGGCGCCCGGAAAATAATTTCGCTGAAATTATCCAAGGTGTAGGCCGTCGGCAGGAGCGAGAAACTCCACACCTTGGCGAATGACAGGACGACGATGCCGATGTGCGGGAGCAGGGTCAAGCTCAAGATGAGGCCGCAAAATAACAGGATCGCCCACCGCTTCGTACCGGTGACCGGCCGCGCGACCGCGGAGCCCTGGTGAAGCGTAGCGTACTCGGAGAGGCTCAGGTATTTTCGCGCCGCCAGGAGAGAGCCCAAAGAAAGAATCACGAGGATCACGCAGATCACGTAGCCGTCGACGTCGTCGATCCCGATCGTCGTGATCCTGAGATAAGCCTGCGGCGCGAGAAGATTCTTGTAATTGAGCATCAGCGGGGTGCCGAGATCGTCAACTGCGCGAATGAACGTAAGCAGGCAACCGGCGATAAAGCCCGGCAACATCAAAGGCAGCGTCACCCGGCGAAACAGCCGCAGCCCATGGCAACCCATGTTCTGCGCCATCTCCTCGAGCGAGGGATCGATGTTGGAAAGCGAAACCGCGGTGTTGAGCATGATAAAGGGAAAAAAATGCAGGCTCTGGACCAGGACGACACCGGCGAGCCCGTCCATAAAGGGAATGCTGAGATCGAACCAGCGCATCAGCAGAAGGTTGACCGTGCCGCTTCTGCCGAGGATCAACTGCAAGGCCACTGCTCCGACGAAGGGAGGGATCACGAGCGGGAGAGTCGCCAATGTGTTGATGATGATCTTTCCTTTGAAGTCATAACGGACACTCACATAAGCGAGAGGAAGGGCGATCACACTCGCGAAGAGAACCACGAGCGCACCACTAAGCAGGCTATTCCAGAGCGCTTCGCGGAAGAGCGGCCGACGAAAGAAGTTCGCGAAATGAACGAGGGTCAGCCCTCCTTCACCGTCCGAGACGGAGACCCAAAGCACACGTGCGATCGGAAGGAGAATGAAAAACGTGAGAAGGCCCAGCAGGACCAATACGATGCCCGTCTGCCGCCAATCCAGGCGGATCGGCAGGGCTAAAAGGGGCGCGGCCTCACTCTTGGCCATCGGGCAATCGCGAGATCAAGCCGTCATTGTCGGGCGAGCGCGGCGGCTTTGTTCGCGAGTTCCGTCGCCTTGCTATAGTTCGCGCGCGCCGCGTTTTCCCATGCGGTCTCCAGTTGAGCTTTCAATCCCGACTTGGATTTGAACGCGCCGGCGACTTCTTTGTCGCTTGCCTTCTTCTCATCGATTGGGACCTGGGAGGCGGCTTTCCTCGCATCGGCGAGTAGGCTCCGGGCCTGCGCAGCCGCGGGGTTTTTGGACTTCGCGACCGAGCCCTCGGCGCGGTAAATTGCGCCCCAGGCGTCCCTCAGCTCTTTGTGGCGGAAGCTAATGATGTGATCATATAGAGAGTTGACCACGTCGCGGCGCCCGGATGAGAGCTTGTCGTTGAACTCCAGGCCACCGAGCTTCTGCTTGAACGGATTCGGGTAATCTTTTGGCCCTTTGGCGTAGAGCTCGGGAACGACCGGGAGCCTGCCGATTTCAGGGGAGAATAGGACCATCTGTCCGGGTTCGCTCAGGAGATAGTTCACGAACGCTGTCGCGTTTTCCATGTTCGGCGCACCCTTGACGACACCCACGCTCGCCGGAACGACCGAGGTAAGCGACGGATATACGAAGTCCACCGGCTGGCCGCTGGCGATCGCCGAGAGGCCGAAGAAGTCGATCACGACGCCGATTCCGTATTGGCCGCTGATGACGGCTTCCGGGACGCCGAAGCTTCGCTCTGTAATTGCGCCCATGTTGCCGCCGGAGTTCAACAGCAGCGCCCAACCCTTGTCCCAACCGTAAGCCTGAAGAATCACCTCGACGGTGAGATGCGTAGTGCCACTCCGTGAAGGCGCGCTGATCACGAGATGGCCGTGGTACCTCGAATTGGCAAGATCGCTCCACTCTTTCGGCGCGGGCAGTTTATGGGCTTGAACATAATTCTTATTCCACATCATGCCATAGCCGCTGACGGCGAAACCGAAGTAATGGCCGTCCGGGTCGTGGACTGGAAACGTGCCGATCTTCGCCGGGATCTTCGCCATGATTTCCTTTGGCGGCGCGTATTTTTCCAGCAGCCCGTCGTTTTTCAAAGTCTGAAATGCATCCGGGGCGCTGACCCAGAAAATGTCCGCTTCCGGCTTGGCTCTGGTCTCGCGCAAATAGGTGACGCCGGCGTTGGTTTGCTTGCTGTTGATGACGACCGTGATGCCGGGATTTTTCGCCTCGAAGGCTTTTTTGTAAGTCTCGAACAGCTCTTTGGGAAACGAGGTGACGATGACCACTTCTTTCGCGAGCGCGGGCGCCGAAAGAGCTGCGAGCAGCAAAAGAAACAAGGCCAACCGTATCCATTTCATAAGGATCTCCTGCTATCCTAAGATCTAGCCGAGCCAGAGATTATCGCCGGGCGCCGAAACCTGTCAAGCAGCTGTTGTTAAGACACTAAGAAAAGAAGATCCCCCACGATCGTACTTTCCTGCAAAGTGGCGCAAGCTCAGAAAGACTCCCGACCCCTTTTTCTCTGCCCTTGCACCTCGACGGCCGCGTGGGTTATTCCAGTTAGATAGACGAGCCCCGCAATTTACTTTGAATCCAAAGGAGCCAAAACGATGGGCATTATCGAACGAACTTATGGCAAAGAGAGCAACGCCGTCGTCGATGAAGTTTTGATCTCGTCGGACTCACATGTGATTGAGCCGGCGGGTCTTTGGCAAAAACAATTGCCAAAGGCTTTTCAGGACCGCGCCCCGGATTATGGCGGCCAAAGGCCGAACGACGTTCCCGGCGGCGCTCAGGAGAAGAGTAAGCGCGTCTCCGAAATGGCCGCCGACGCCGTCAGCGCGGAAGTGCTTTATCCGACGCATGGCTTGAAGTGCTTGAGCCTCGACGATCACGAGTTGGAGGCGGCCTGCTGCCGGGTTTACAACGACTGGCTTATCGACTACTGCAGTGCCGCGCCCGAACGGCTCATCGGCATCGCCATGCTGTCGATGTACGACATTGACGGCGCCGTGAAGGAACTGGAGCGCTGCCGCAAAGCCGGCATGCGCGGCTCCGTGATCTGGCAGGTACCGCCGGTCGAGCTACCGTTTTCATCGTCGCATTATGACAAGTTCTGGGCCGCTTCTCAGGATCACGAGATGCCGGTCAACTTGCACATCTTGAGCGGGCACGGCTACAGCCGAAGCCGTTCCTTCGGCCTCGGAGATACCGCAACCGGCATGACCGCTGAAGCGAACAGCGTTAATATGAAACTTTTCCAGTCGGTCAACAGCCTGTACGAACTGATCTATTCCGGCGTGCTCGAGCGTTTTCCCAAGCTAAAGGTTGTCCTGGTGGAGAATGAGCTTGGCTGGATTCCGTTTGTTTTGGAGCAGTGGGATTACTACTTTAAACGCCATGGCACGAAGCGCGAAGGACTGGCTATCAAAAAACTCCCCAGCGAATACTTCCACAACCAGATCTACACCACTTTCTTCAATGATGCTGTCGGCGGTCATATTCTTTCGTGGTGGGGTATCGATAATTGCATGTGGTCCAATGACTTCCCGCACGGCAACACGACCTGGCCCAATTCCCGTCAGGTTGTCGCCAGGGATTTAGGCGACCTCCCTGCCGCGGCGCGCGCTAAACTGGTGCGCGACAACGTGGCTCGGCTCTACAACATCCCTGTTCCAAGTCCCGTGTCACAACGGGCAGTGGCTTCAACTTAGCTGCGGTCGACTGCACAAATTTCGAGATTTTCAATTCGAGGTTGTGCAGCTAGTCGCCGGCGGCGATGCCCATGTCCGAAGCCCTTGGATGCTTGACGATCTCGAGCATCGAAGCCGGCAGCACTTTGGAGTATGCTTAGCCTATGAATGACCCGGCCCACGCCACGCACACGGTGCGCGGTTACTGCGCGCTCTGCACCGCGCACTGCGCCACCGTGGCAACCGTGACTGATGGAAGAGTAGTCCGTCTAGAGGCCGACTCCGATCACCCCAACGGCGGCGTTTTTTGTATCAAGGGCAAGGCCGCGCCGGAGCTGGTTTACCATCCCGACCGGCTCAACTTTCCACTCAAGCGCACGCGTCCGAAGAGCGATTCCGATCCCGGATGGAAAAGAGTCAGCTGGGATGAAGCGCTGGACGATATTGCGCAGCGGTTGAGGTTTGTTCGCGAAGCTCACGGCCCGCGAGCCGTGGCGCTCGCCAAAGGGACAGGCGGCGGAACTTCGGTTTCCGATGCGGAGCGCTGGTTGTCGCGCTTTATCAACTGCTTCGGGAGTCCCAACTGGGTTTCGACGACTCACGTCTGTAATTGGCACAAAGATACCGGCTTCACGTACACCTTTGGGGTAGAGATCCCTACCCCGGATCTGGCCCATAGCAACGCCTTTCTTCTCTGGGGACACAACCCAAGCTCAACTTCGTTGATTCTCGCTCACGACATCGTTGCGGCGCGAAAACGCGGCATGAAGATCGTCGCGGTCGATCCACGCCGGGTTGGGATCGCGGCGCAAGCGGACGTACTGCTCCAAGTGCGCCCCGGGAGCGACGGCGCGCTCGCCTTGGCGTTGATCGACGTCGTGATCACGGATGAGCTTTACGACGAGAGCTTCGTCCGCCAATGGACGAATGCGCCTTTCCTTGTGCGCACAGATAACGGAAGTGCTTTGACGGAATCGGACCTGACCACGACCGGCTCGCCGCAAAGGTTCATTGCGTGGGATGAGGCCAGCGGAGCTCCGGTTACCTATGACCCGGTGATCGGCAATTTCGAAACAGAAGTTGTGCGGCCCGCCATTTTGGGCGATTACCGAATAAAAGCGAAAGACGGCAATGAGATCCTATGCCGGCCGATATTCGCCGAGCTAGCAAAGCTCGCCGCCCGCTATAAACCCGAGGCTTCCGCCGAAATTACTTACGTGCCGGCCGCCAAAGTTAGACAAGCCGCTCGCTTGCTGGCAGAGAATCGCCCGATCAGCATGTATATGTATAACGGCGTGGGGCAGCACACCAACGCCACGCAGACAAACCGTGCCATCGCGGTGCTCTACGCGCTGCTCGGCGATTTCGATCAGCCCGGCGGAAATGTAGTGTTCCCCAAGGCGCCGGTGAATGCCGTTTCAGGCAAAGAGTTCTTGTCGAAGGAAGCTGCAGAGCAAAGAATCGGACGCGAGCGGAAACCCCTGGGGCCGCCGGCAAAGCCGGGCAACTGCGCAGCTTACGATATCTTCACCGCGATTCTTGAAGACCGCCCTTACCCGATCAAGGCGCTCTTGAACTTCGGCTCCAATACTGTGATGTCCACCGGCGATTCGGAGCGGGCGCGCACGGCGTTTCGCGCGGTGGATTTTGCCGTGGCCGCAGAGTTGTTCATGACCCCGACCGCGGAACTCTGCGATTATGTACTGCCGGCCGCGAGCTTTCTCGAGATGGGGAATCTGACAAGCGACTTCAAGCACAGACCGCAAGGCAGACTTCATCTGCAATATCGTCCCCCGGTAGTTCCACCATTGGCCGAACGGCGCTCGGACACCTGGATCATTTTCGAATTAGCCAAGCGGCTAGGTTTCGCTCGCGACTTTTGGGATGGCGACATCGATGCGGCCTATGAGTATGAGCTGGCGAGTACCGGCCTGTCATTGAACCAAGTCAAAGAGTCCGCCGGAGGGATCACGTTGTCTGCTCCGCTGCGTTATCGAAAATATGCGATGGCGACCGATCAAGGCGTGGCGCGGGGCTTTAACACGCCGGATAAAAAAGTGGAGCTTTACTCGCACAGTTTTGCGGCCCATGGCTTTCCGGCGCTACCGGAATATCATGAACCGCTAATAAGTCCTGTGAGCCGGCCTGACGTGGCCGCTGAATACCCGCTCGTGCTGACGAACGCAAAATTCACAACTTACATTCACAGCCAGCTTCGCGGTCTTCCCAGCCTGCGCAAAGCCTCTCCCGAACCTACTGCTGATATTCACCCCGATACCGCAAAAGCCTACGGCATCAAAGACAAACACTGGATGATGATAGAAAGCCCGCGCGGTTCGATTCGGGTTAAAGCACGAGTCACGGATGGCATCACACCCGGCGTCGTCTGTTGTCAGCACGGATGGTGGCAGGAGTGCAAAGATCTCAATCTTTCCGGCTACGAGGCGTACGGAAAAGCGTCGGCCAATCCAGGTTTGCTCATCGGCTCGGACCTCGCCGACCCAATCAGCGGCTCGTTGCCACATCGATCCTATCTCTGCCGCGTGCGGCAGGCGGAGTGACTTCATCCCACCGGCGAGTACGAGCTACTTTTCTCATACGAAGAAAGCCTGCCCAAGAAGATTCGAACTCGC
>DATACQ010000077.1:0-2227 GCA_036258955.1 Binatia bacterium | reverse complement strand
CGGCGGCGCTGTGGCGCAAAGCAGGGTAGAGGGGCTCCTCGCGGAGCGCGCAAAAGTCACCGTCGTGAGTCCCGCTATTACCGACGTGCTTGCGCAACTGGTCAACGCGGGAGTAATCCGACATATCGCCCGAGTCTACCTAACCGGAGATCTCGCGGGCTTCGAGCTCGCGTTTGTCGCGACGGATGATCTTGATGTCAATCAGACGATCTT
Source organism: Binatia bacterium (assembly GCA_036258955.1). GTDB lineage: Bacteria > Desulfobacterota > Binatia > UBA9968 > UBA9968 > DATACQ01. The sequence goes on along the minus strand of DATACQ010000077.1, from coordinate 2,014 downwards.
TTCCGAGGCGCGCTTGCGCGGAGTCTGGATCAATTCGGCCGATGACCCGGAAAATTGTGACTTCATACTGCCGGCAGTGGTCCGCCGCGGCAATCTCTCGGTTGCAGTCTGCACGGGAGGAGCAAGCCCCGCGACCACGCGTGCCATCCGCGAGGAACTCGATACCTATTTTACGCCCGATTATGCCCTTCTCGTCCGTATCGCGGGCGAAGTCCGACAAGAGCTTAAAGACAGATCGATTAAGGTAAATCCGGAGGCTTGGAATCAAGCGTTAAGAGGAGAGTTTCGCCGGTTAGTCGCGGAGAATAGTGACGAGCAGGCGAAAGCTTTACTGCTTGAGACTTTGAGGGCCGATGTATGAGCGGGGGTAAGGTTTACCTCGTGGGCGCCGGACCTGGGGATCCAGGGTTGCTCACCGTGCGCGGCCTCGAACTGCTGCGCAAAGCACAAGTGATCGTCTACGATCAGCTCGTGAATCCGGCCATTCTCGAGGAATGCTCAGCGCAAGCCGAAAGGATCTACGCCGGCAAACAAGCCGGACGCCATTGCATTCCTCAAGAAGCCATCAACCGCCTGCTCATCGAGTACGCGGGCCGCGGCTGCGAAGTTGTCCGGCTCAAAGGCGGTGATCCGTTTGTTTTCGGCCGCGGTGGCGAAGAGGCCGAAGCTCTCTCGGATGCAGGCATCCCTTTCGAGATTGTTCCTGGCGTCAGCTCCGCGGTGGCAGTGCCGGCGTACGCGGGTATTCCTCTGACCCACCGTCATTTTGCCTCCTCTTTTGCGGTGGTAACCGGCCACGAAGCGCGCAAACTGCACGACGGGGTGGACTGGGCTAAACTCGCGACTTCAGTCGATACTCTGGTCATTTTGATGGGGCTTGCCAACCTGCGCATCATCGTATCGAAGCTCTTGGCGTACGGGCGTTCGCCTGAAACACCTGTGGCGGTCATTCGTAGCGGCACAACCGTAAGGCAGGAAGCGGTGTTTGGAACTTTGCTGGATATTGTCGAAAGAAGCGCATCGCTGAAGGCGCCGGGGTTGATTGTCGTGGGCGAGGTTGTAGCTCTCGCCGACAAATTGGCCTGGTTTTGCCCCTCGCTCGATACCCGCAATTCCTATGGAATCGACCGCGCGAGCGAATCTGCACGGGCTTAAGGTCGTCTCGTTCGAGAGTCGGCGCGCCGCCGAAATGGCGGAACTGATCCGGCGCTACGGAGGCGAGCCCATTACCGCCCCCTCCATGCGTGAAATTCCGCTCGCTGAAAACCGCGAGGCCATCGAACTTCTGCCACGAATCGAAGCCGGAGAGTTCGATATCTTGCTCCTGTTAACCGGAGTGGGGACAAGGACACTCACGAAAATTCTCCAGACTCAGTTCGCCGAGCACCGCATCCTGGCGGCACTAAAAAACGTCCGGCTGGTGGCGCGTGGACCAAAACCGGTTGCGGCGCTCAAGGAAATGGGTTTGAAACCCGCAGCCATTGTTCCGGAGCCCAATACTTGGCGCGAAGTCCTTCACGTGCTCGATAACGATTTTGACATCGCCGATCAACGGATTGCGATTCAAGAATATGGCATTCCGAATAGCGATCTTAGTAAGGAGTTAGAGCGGCGCCGTGCTAAAGTTACGTCTGTGCCGATTTATCGTTGGGCCCTGCCGGAGGACATTCAGCCTCTGCGCGACGCGGTTCAGAAGCTAATTTGCGGTGAGGTGGATGCGGCGCTCTTCACCAATGGCGCGCAAGTGGATCATCTTTTCGCGGTTGCAAAGCAGGACGGCGTTGAGGGCGCATTGCGCGGCGCGCTTGCGCAGGTGGTGATCGGTTCGGTGGGTCCTGTTTGCACGCAGGCGCTTCAGCAGTTCGGCTTGAGTCCCGATCTGGAACCTACGCATCCGAAAATGGGCTCTCTTATCGCCGAAATCGCTGCATCGATCGAGCGGATCTTCGCCGCCAAGTGCGGCCTCTAACCCGCTCGATGGAATAACCCGTTACTCCGACACTCCTTTTCGTGA
>DATACQ010000076.1:0-3303 GCA_036258955.1 Binatia bacterium | reverse complement strand
GCTCATCTTGCAAAGTCAAGGCGACGCTCTTTCGGGTCGTGTTGCCGGAGTTGATCTTGAGCTCGAAACTGAAAGGCACCCTGCGGCCGTCAATCATCTTGTCCAAGATGCCGTCGCCGTCGGTATCGCTCCAGCCGGACTCCTTCAAAAGCTCGAGACCTTTCGCCGGATCAAATTCATAACTGGGCAGCGTCTTATCGTATTCGGGGCGAAAAAAATAAATCGGGCCTTCCACCACTTCTCCCAAGCCAAAGAGAATAGACTTCACCATCTGCCTGCGATTGGTGAAATAGGTCATCGCCTTGCGCACCCGCTTGTCACCGAAAATCGGATGATCATTGTTCCAGCCGATATAGCTGTAGTTGGGCGCGAAAAACTCGTACTTAGCGAACTCGCGCGTAAATCTCTCGCTACTGGTGCCGCGCACATGTTGTATGGGGGTCAACCCCATTTCATCGAGACTGCCGCTCTTCAAAGTAACCAGCGCGGCATCCATGTTATTGATGATCCTGTACTTGTGCCGATCCAGATAAGGCTGATCAATGCCCTCCTTGCCGTAGCCCCAATACTGCGGGTCCCGCATCAGCTCGATCTCGCGGCCGGTGTTCCAGCTCGCAAGCTTATACGGGCCGCTGCCCATCGGAGTGCGGCTGTAATTTCTGTTAAAATCGTCGGCGAATTTTTTCACGTTTTCCGGCAGCTGCTCCAAGGGCTTCGCGAGATCGGAAACCTTGACATCTTTCAAAAGATTCCCTGGATCATAATAATGACGCGGCAGCACATCGATGCCGCCCAACACGCTTTCGTTTAGAAAGTACGGCTCGTCAATGGTGAACTGAACGGTGAACTCATCCAGCAGCCGGGCATCGACAACCGAATTGAAGTAAACGCGCAGAAACGGGGCGTTCACCAACGGGCACTTGATCGCTTTAACACTAAATAGCACGTCCTCGCCCGTGAGCGGCCGGCCGTCCTGGAAATGAGCGTCGCGGCGAATGGTAAACGTATAGCTTAGCTTATCGGCCGAGATGGACGGGCGTGACGCCGCGAGCAGCGGCTTTAGCTCCAGAGTGCGCGGATCGCGAGTGAGGAGACTCTGAACGATGTATTGAAGAATCGAGCTTGCGGCGGCGTCGTTGCTGGTCAGCGGATTGAGCTGCTCGGGATCGCTCAGACTGTGGATCAGGAGCCAATCACCCGGCGCCGGCTTTTCCGCTAGCTGCTTGTTGACGAGCGCGCCGCCGGTCTCTGTTCTTACTTCCGCCCGCTCACCGCCGTCGCACCCGAGCACACAAAGGATCGGAAGTAGGCGCCATACTTTGTAGCCGAACATCAAGCCTACCCGCCCAACGCCTCGATCGGCAGCTCCTGCACGTGACCGGGCTTTTGCTGCGTAAATAGATCCGGTGAGAGCGTGACGTTAACTTCCGGCTCCTGATACCGAAGCTCGAGTTTTCTCTTTTGCAATGGCGCTTCCATGATGACTCTGGTGGGGAAAAGGCCGGGTGGCCTCGGGGTGTAATCTGCGAAGGAAACCCTGATTTCGACAGCGCCGGCGTCGTTGAAGCGCTCCCAGCGCGTGGGAACCGGCTGCTGGAGTTCGAAGGCAACCACGTCGGTCTTTTGCGCCTCGCGCGAAAATATCAGCGCATTCCCTTCCTGCCGCCATTGGCCAGCGGCGTCCACCGGCGGCAAACCCAAAAGCGCAGCCGTGATATCCTCCAGTCCCAAAGGAATTTGCGTGTAGCGCAACAGATTAGCCTCGCTCGTTTCTCCTCTCACCATTATGCCTTCACGAATGTGGTAACCGATGATCTCTCGAGCATTGACGGTCACAACCGCCGCAACCCCAAGCAACGTAACCGTTTCCAGGCGCAAGCGGTCGGGGCGCTGGACAATGACCGCTTCCTGCACGCCATGTTTTCCGTCGGGTCCGACGTACTCGACCCTCGCCAGTGCGCGCAGCGAGCGAAACTGGTCCAGCCGCTCGGTGAGAGACTGAATGAGTTCGCTGGCCTGCCACTGTTTGGCTGGAAGAGCTGGCGCGGGCGGCGGGGAAACAGTGGAACAACCCGACAATCCGATGAAGGCGGCGGAAATCAGGAGAAAAAAGCAAGCATAAGCCGGCCGGCGCGGCGGGCGGCGCTTCAAATCTTTTTCTCCAAGCTCTGGATCTTTTCCTCAATGCGTTTGATTTGCTCGTTATCTTTGGACTTCTTCAGAGCGTCCTGATACCGCGGCAGGGCACGCTCCGTTTGATTGAGTTTGACGTAAGCATCCGCCAAATGCTCGATGATGGTGGGATCGTCCATGGTGATTTCCACCGCCCGCTCCAATTGTTCCACCGCCCGGACATAATCCCCTTTTTGGTAGTAAACCCACCCCAAACTATCGATGAAGAAGCCATCGTCCGGGGCTATTTTCAAGGCTCGCAAGATGAGTTCTTCCGCTTCGTCAAGGCGCTCGCCCATTTCGGCCCAGGTATACCCCAGATAGTTGAGCGCAGCGGCGTTCTTAGGATTGATTTCTATGGCCCTTCGCATGCTCGCGATCGTCTTTTCCTTGTTCTTGTTTTCGTCGTGGAGCGCGCCCAACTGGAAATGGGCCTGGTCACTGTTGGGATCCAGCGCTATCACCTTCTCCATCGCATGAATCGCCTTGGGATATTCTTTCATTTTGCGGTAGAGAGCGGATAAAAAAGCGTGAATCTCCTTGCGGTCATTGTTTTTCTTCAGTACCGGCAACAAGGCGTCTACCGCCTTTTGGGTTTCATCGCGGCGGTCGTGAATATGCGCTTTCTGCACCTGCGCGTCCAGAAACAAATCGCTCTTCTCCGAGATGCGGCTGAAATGCTCGAGCGCCTTTTCGTCTGCCTTCAACTCCACGTAGGTTGCGGCCAAATAATAATGCACCCGATCGTTGCCCGGATCGCCGGCGAGGACCAGATTGAATTCGGTCGCCGCGCGTTGGAAGTCGCCCTTCTCATAGTAAATGAGGCCGATCTTGATACGGGTCTCCCGCGGGTCTGCCTCCGCCGATTGAAGCTTCTGAAACTCCGCGAGCGCATCATCGAGTTTGTTCTGGCCCACATAAAGCTCGCCAAGCCGTTTTCTGGCCCAGCTATTTTGCGCATTCACTTGCAGCAGGCGCTGATAAGTTTGAATCGCCTCCTCGGTCTTGGTTTGCAGCTCATAAACCAACGCCAGATCGAGAAGCACGGCCTCGGATTTTGGATTCAGCTCCAGCGCTTTGCGATAGCTTTCTTCGGCGGCGAGATAAAGCTTGGTCTTGGCGCGCGCTCTC
>DATACQ010000075.1:0-2189 GCA_036258955.1 Binatia bacterium | reverse complement strand
GGCGGATGGCAGCTGGGGATCAGCCGTTTCTCCAAAGCGCCCGAGCTGGCGTGGCGCCTGGTGGCATTTCTCACAAGCCACGAAATCCAGAAAGGTATGGCGCTTTCAATGGGTCGCGCGCCGGCGCGCAAAGCCCTTTACGAAGACAGCGAGATGCTTGCGAACATTCCGCGGTTGCCGTCGCTGCTGGAATCGTTCAAGCAAGCCGTGCCGCGGAATGTTCGCAAGCAGCTCGCTGTCTTCGTAAAGGGCTTTGCGCGCCGGCGCGCGACCCATGGAAAGCGCCATACCTTTCTGGATTTCGTGGCTTGTGAGAAATGCCACCAGGCGCCACGCCAGCTCGGGCGCTTTGGAGAAACGGCTGATCCCCAGCTGCCATCCGCCCAATGCGGAGGCGCCCTGCCCACCCGGAAACGCCGGCAACGGCATCATCGCGACCTTTCCCGCGACTTTCGACTGTTTAGGATCGTTGGCAATTTGCCAGGCGTACGGCCAATTGCGATGGAACACGGCTCTTCCCTGTGTGAAGAGCGCGACGGATTCCGGTTCTTCGTAAGCCAGCACGCCCCGGTGTGAGATCTCTCCAACGATGCGGTCGCGCACGAAACGGACGGCGTCTTTGGCGCGGTCTTCTTGCAGCACGCTCTTCTGGCGCAGCTCGTCCCAGAGCGCACCGCCATTACTGAGAATGAATTCCATCATGTTACAGACGAGGCCTTCGTATTGCTTGAATTGGCCCGAATAGCCGCTGAGGTGCGGATCTTGTTCGGCGGCAAGGATCCTTTTTGCTTGCTCCACCAGCTCAGGCCAATGGCGCGGCGGCCGCAGACGGTATTTGTCCAAAAGGTCCTTGCGATAATAAAGCAGTCCGGCATCGACGAAAAGCGGCACGCCGAAAATCTGGCCTCTATAGCGATTGGCCGCCACAGCCGGATCGAGAAACATCTTTTGATCGGCATGGGAAAAGAAGCGATCCAGTGGTAGCGCCCAGCCGGCGGAGGCGAACTCGGCCGGCCAAATGACGTCCATCATGAAAACATCAAGCCGGGTATCGCGATTCTTCAATTTTTGTGTCAACAAATCGTGAAACTGAGTCGATGAGTTCGGCGCGATCTCCCTGACCACCTTGACGCCTGGATTGCGCTTCTCGAATTCGCTGATGGCGCGATCCCAAAACTGCGGAGTATCCGACCTGGAGGCTACAAAGCGGAGCTCACGATTCTGAGCGCTGGCGACGCAGGGACACAATAATGAGAGCAGGGTCAGGGTTGTAACGAAGTGCTTCGGGCCTAGCATCAGGACCTCTTTATGCGCCCCTTTTTATAGTCACGCGCGTCTACAGTGATGTTATAGAGCATCATCGGGTTAGTCCACGTCAAAAAAGCACGCATCTACGGATCCCGGAGCGCCCCAGTGAACCCTATCGCTTGAATCGCATCCGTGATTGCCATAGTTTCGCTGACGCGGGAGTAGCTTAATGCGCAGCCGTCCAATGGCGGTGGAAGAGACGGCTGAGGGATAATTTCCCTGTGAATGAGAGGGTAATCACCAGCTTTACGAGACGGCGCGAGAAAACGCATCAGAAGCCCGACCGCCCGAGCGATTCGCATGACCGTACGGCCGTGGCTAGAGCGCACCGATCATACTCGTTAAGCCGAAAGGAAGTTCTAAAATGACGACCATCAAAGACATTATGCAGGTTGGCGTCGGGGTTCCCGATCGCGATAAGTTCGAAACCTTTGCGCAGGATGTGCTGGGGTTTCCGACGAGCCGATCGCCGAATGGACTGATCTCGTATGCGAGAGCCGATGTCTACCACCATCGCATTGCGGCGCGCACAGCCGCGCAACCGGTTCTCGATTATTTAAGTTTTGACGTCGGCGGCGCTGAAGAGCTTGGCGGTTGGAAGTCCAAACTCGAGGCACAAGCAATCAAGTGGCGCTCCGGCAATTCCGAGGAGCGCGCAGCTCGCCGCGTCGCCGACTTTATCGAATTTGCGGACCCGGATGGACACACTCTCGCTCTGTCTTACGGCTTCGAAACGGAACTTTCGCCGCCCCGCTATACGCGCGAGGTCAAGGTGCTGAGATTGGGACACGCACTGCTGACGGTTGGAGACATACAGCGAAGCCATGATTTCTACACCGGCCTCTTGGGCTTTCGCCTGAGCGACTGGGTCATTGTCGCGG
>DATACQ010000074.1:0-6433 GCA_036258955.1 Binatia bacterium | reverse complement strand
GACAGTCTGCCATGTGCGCTGTTTGCTGTTCAAGCTTTTCAGGACTATGGCTCCGCGCCTCGCCTCTGATTACGACCGAGTTGGGCACGATGTTAACCGCCATGCCGCCTTCGATCACGCCGATATTCGCCGTGGTCTCGTGATCGATGCGCCCTAGTCTCATTCGGCTGATTCCTTCGGCTGCTACTTGTATGGCGCTGATGCCTCTTTCCGGGCACACACCGGCGTGGGATTCCAGACCGTGGACACGAAACTCCAGACGATTGGCGCCCGGACCCCGAGTGAAAAGGTATCCGACGGAGTCGCTGTCTAGGACTAAACCGGTGCGCGCGCGCAATCGGCCGATGTCCAGACATTTGGCGCCCACGAGGCCCGATTCTTCGCAAATAGTGAAGACAACGTCAATATCGCCGTATGCGATCTTCTGCTCCTGCAAGCTGCGGATCACTTCGCAAATTATAGCGACGCCGCTCTTATCGTCGCCGCCGAGCACAGTGCGACCATCACTCCGCAGCACATCGCCGTCAAGCACGGGAACAATGCCTTCGCCTGGAACCACCGTGTCCATGTGAGCTGAGAGCAGCAGGGGAGGAGCCGACGGCGTCGTCCCGCGAAAACTCGCGATTAGATTCCCGACATTGCCGCCCACCTTACTACCGGCATCGTCGATCGCAACCACCGCCCCCAAGTCTTCCATTTCACGCTTCAGACGCATGGCGACGTCGTATTCCTTGCGCGAAAGGCTGTCGATTTTTATCAGCTCAATAAGCAGATCCTTTATGCGTTCACGATTGATCAAAGTTTTACCTCAACGTTTATTGTCACTTGGACTGCACCGCTTTGCGGGGCCCGCCGCAAATCTGCCACAGTTTACGCCAGATGCCAACGGGCCGCACGGAATCCGAGGTTCAGCCCAGATTCCGCAGTTGAAGCTACCTACGGGCGAGCGAGGGGCGAGCCTGAAGTAGCTAAGACACCAAGCACGCAGTTTCAGGTCATTTCGCGCTCGCAGCCATGGGTTAAAAGTTTTGGCACAAAGCACCGCTGGTCGATGTCCGGGCAGAGGCAGAATCTATTGGCTGCGCTACGAAAGGTTTGCTCCTCGCGGCATCAGACGAACTGCGGGATCGAGGTTAAATGTTCAAAGTTTAGAGAGATCAACTCCGCAGCAAGGCGGGGCAACAAAGAGGAAAGGGTGAGGCTCGGATTCTTGGAGGCGGGCAACCTGTGCGAAAACTCCGTCGTGGTTCTATCTGCGTCAGCACGAGCGGGACCGATCGGCAAGTTCGACAGATTATCCGTTCGCCCTGAATGCCTCAAGAAGGTTCCGCAGCTTTGACCAAGTCTGTCGTTCAGGACTGTGAGCTCGTGAGAAGCACCGTTTGGACTTTGGCCGTCCGAGACTTTGAACCTTTACCTTGAACTTTGGACGTGCGTCACGACGCGCCGCCCGGCTTCGAGAGAGTATGAGTGGCGGTGCCGTAGAAACTTTCCGCCGCTTCCATCAGGGTTTCTGATAGAGTCGGATGTGGATGTACGGATGCGGCAATGTCGCGGGCGGTAGCCCCCATTTCCACTGCGAGTACGCCCTCGCTGATCAACTCGCCCGCGCCAACCCCGACGATACCGACACCGAGAATGCGTTCGGTCTCTGGCTCAATGATCAGCTTAGTCAAACCGTCGGTTCGGTCCAGAGTCAATGCGCGGCCGGACGCGCCCCAAAGAAACTTTGCCACGCGGATTTCGATGCCATTCTGCTTAGCCTCCGCTTCGGTGAGGCCACACCAGGCCACCTCCGGATCGGTGTAAACTACGGCCGGAATCACGATGTTTTCAAATGCGCTCTGTTCTTGCAGTATCGACTCCACAGCGATGCGCGCCTCGCGGGAAGCGCGGTGGGCGAGCAGGGTTCCTCCATTAACGTCTCCGACAGCATAGATATTCGGGTCGTCCGTTTGTTGTTGAAAGTTACACTTGATGAAACCTTTGTCGTCTTTCGTTACCTTCGTATTCCCCAGCCCCAGATCGCCATAGTTCGGCGCGCGCCCAACGCTCACGAGCACTCGGTCATAGAGCTCATCGCGTTGATCTTCGCCGGCTTTGGTAGTGACTTTGATCTGCTTCCCTGCGGTGGCCATTTTAAGGACCTTGGTATTTAGCCGGATTTCTTTGAAGAGTTTCTGGGCGGCACGGGTGACCGGCCGGGCGAGATCTGCATCGATCCCCGCAAGTATCGACGGCAGCGCCTCGAGCACCACAACATTGCTGCCGAGCGTGGCGTAAACCGTGCCCAGCTCCATCCCGATATACCCGCCGCCTACTACAAGCAGCTCGCGAGGAATTTCCGGAATCTCCAGTGCCTCGGTGGAGGTCATGACCCGCGGGTTGCCAAGATCGAAAGCGGAAGGCATCGCGGGCTTGGAGCCCACAGCAATAATCGCTTTGTCGTAGCTGACAAATTTCTGTCCTTCGTCCGTCTCGACCCGGAGCGTTTGCGAGTCCTCGAAATGACCGCGTCCGTGAATCACCTGGATCTTGCGCTTCTGGGCCAAAGTTTTGATGCCGCCGCCGAGTTTCTCTAGGATCGAGTCCTTCCAGGCGCGCAGTTTGTCGAGCGCTATCTTAGGTTCACCGAGCTCGATGCCGCGTGCGGCGGACTCTTTGGCCTCACGCATGAGCGCCGTGGCATGGAGCAACGCTTTGGAAGGAATGCAGCCGGCGTTCAAACAAACGCCCCCCAGCCGCGGATGCTGCTCTACGAGCATCACCTGTTTGCCCCGGTCCGCTGCATAGAACGCCGCCGCATATCCTCCCGGGCCGGCGCCGAGCACGACAATTTCGGTTTTGATCGGGTCCATCAGGTTAGCCGAGGGCGACTTCGCTCTCTGGAAACGCTTCAAGGCTATGAATAACATCCTTTAAGAAGCGCACCGCGTCGGCGCCGTCCAGAACTCGGTGATCGTAAGCAAAGCAGAGAGGCAACAGAGTGCGCACAACGATTTTGCCGTCGGCGATGACCGGCTTGGCGCCACCTTGACCGACGCCGAGGATCGCCACCTGAGGCGCATAGACGATTGGCGTAAAATGCGACCCGCCGATGCTGCCCTGGTTCGAAATTGTAAAGCTGCCGCCTTGCAGTTCCTGCATCGCGATCTTGCGCGCCCGCGTTCGCTCCGTCAGCCCATTGATCTCCGACGAAAGCTCAAAAAGGTTCTTCTTATCGGCGTCATGCAGCACCGGCACAATCAGGCCGCCTTCCGTATCCACGGCGATGCCGATGTGGCAGTAGTCCTTGTAGACAATCTCTTGGGTCGTTTCGTCCAGACTCGCGTTCGTGCGCGGATGTTTTTTCAGCGCGCCCGCGACCGCTTTGACGATGAACGCGGTAAGGGTCAAACGCGTTTGCTTTTGCTCGTAGGCGGCGGCGTACTTTTTCCTCAGCGCCAACAGCCTGGTAATATCAGCGTCGTCGAATTGGTTGATTTTGGGTACGGTGGTCCAGGATTGAACCATTCGCTGGCTTACCGTACGCCTGAGCGGCGACAGTTTTTCGCGCCGCACGGGCCCCCATCTGCTGAAATCCACTGCCTCGCTGGCCGGCGCCTTCGCCGGCGCTTCGCTACGAGATTCGGCAGCTGCGCTCGGCTTGGTTTCGTACGCGAGGTGTTGCAGCCGCTCAATGTAAGCACGCAGGTCTTCAAGTACAATGCGGCCGCCTGACTCGCTGCCTTTTACCCTCGTCAGATCAATGCCCAAGTCGCTTGCGATCTTCCGGATCGAAGGTGCCGCAGGCGGCGGCAACCCGCTCGTGGATTTGTAACGGTAGTCATCAGGTTGTTCTGCGGCGCCGGGCTGTCGCGCTGTTGGTGCCGCTGCAGGTTGGGCGCGTTGCGGCACCGCCTTGGCTTGCACCCCACCGGCGCTCGACGGAGTTGCGGCGCCGTCGCCGCGCTGAGCATCTATTGAAATCAGCACTTGCCCGACGGCGACTTCCATGCCTTCTTTGACATGGATTTTTGTTACTGTGCCGCTTTCAGGCGACGGAATGGAGCCCACCGCCTTTTGTGTTTCGAGCTCCATAAAAGGCTGGTCTTTTTTGATGGCCTGCCCTTCAGCAACCAAGATGTTGACGACAGTCCCAGATTCAACACCCTCCGAGAGCCTGGGAAGTTTGATGTCCATGTAAATGGAAACAGGTCAGAGTGGACTACAAGTAAAATGGATGGGATTTTTCGGGATCGACGCCCAATTTCCTCAGCGCTTCCTCCACTTTGCCGGCAGCAAGCGCGCCCTTTTCATAGAGCGCGTACAGCGTCGCGATGACCGTCAGCTCGGCGTCGACTTCAAAAAAACGCCGCAAGTTGCCGCGCGTATCACTTCTGCCGAATCCGTCCGTTCCGAGGCTCGTGAGGCCGCCCGGCACCCAGGGCGCGATCTGATCGGGAACCATTTTCATGTAATCGGAGACAGCAACAAACACGCCTTCTTCTTGTTGCAAAGTCGTTTCCAAATAGGATCGCTTCTGTGGCGCCATGGGGTGGAGCATGTTCCAGCGCTTTACCCGCAGCGCCTCGCCCCGGAGCAGCTTGTAGCTGGTAGCGCTCCAGACATCAGCGGATACATCGAACTGCTCGCCAAGAATTTGCTGCGCCTTGAGAGCGTCGCGTACGAGCGGACCGCTGCCGAAAATGTGCGCCTTATGGCTCTTGCCCTTCGGCGCGGCGCGCAGCCGGTAAAGCCCGTTGATGATGCCTTGCTCGGCCCCAGCCGGCATTTCGGGCATCTCGTAACTCTCATTGTAAAGCGTGAGATAGTAGAAATACTCTTCTCCATCGCCATAAAGCCGACGCAAGCCATCGCGGATAATGACAGCGATCTCGTAGGCGTACGCTGGATCATAAGTGAGCAAAGTCGGCACCGTGCTGGCGAGGATGTGGCTGTGCCCGTCCTGGTGTTGCAAGCCTTCGCCGTTCAAAGTGGTTCGGCCGGCCGTTGCGCCGAACAGAAATCCCTTGGTTTTTGAGTCCGCGGCCGCCCACATAAGATCGCCGATGCGCTGGAAGCCGAACATTGAATAGTAGAAGTAAAACGGAATCATGTTGGGGCCGAGATTGGCGTAGGACGTTCCGGCGGCGATGAATGATGACATCGCTCCCGCTTCTGTGATCCCCTCTTCAAGAATCTGCCCGTCCTTGGTCTCGTTGTAGTAAAGCAGAGTCTCGCGATCCACGGGTTCGTAGAGCTGCCCTTTGGATGAATAGATACCGAACTGCCGAAACAGCGAATCCATCCCGAAGGTGCGGGCCTCATCCGGAATGATCGGCACGATGCGCCGGCCGATTTCCTCGTGCCGCAACAGTTTGGACAGAAGCCTTACCATCGCGCCGGTTGTCGACATGGGGTGCTGCGAGCCTTTGAAGAACTCGGTGTAATCGGTGGCCTCGGGTAGCTTAAGTGCGGAGGCCTTGACCTTGCGCTCGGGCAGGAAGCCGCCCAGAGTTTTTCGCCTTGACAGCACATAGCGGGTTTCTTGACTATCCAGGGGCGGGCGGTAAAAAGGTGTCTCCACCACTTCCTCGTCGGCGAGCGGTATGTCAAAGCGCGATCGGAACTCGCGCAACTCGCGTTCGTTCAGTTTCTTTTGCTGGTGGGTAACGTTGCGTCCTTCACCGGCTTCACCCAGCCCGTAACCCTTTACGGTTTTCGCCAGTATTACGGTGGGGGCGCCCTCGTGTTGAACCGCAGCGTTGTACGCTGCATACACCTTTACCGGATCATGGCCGCCACGCAGCAACTTGCGAATCTGGTCATCGCTCATGTGATTGACCATCGCCGCCAGTTCAGGGTATTTGCCGAAGAAATGTTTGTGCGTATAGCTGCCCGGCTCCACCGAGTATTTTTGATAATCGCCGTCCACGGCTTCTTCCATGCGCTTGACCAGTAGCCCGTTTTCGTCCGCGGCCAGCAGCGGATCCCAATCGGATCCCCAAATTACTTTGATAACGTTCCAGCCGGCCCCGCGAAACAATGATTCGAGCTCCTGGATGATTTTGCCGTTGCCGCGCACTGGGCCGTCGAGGCGTTGTAAATTGCAATTAACAACCCAAGTGAGATTGTCGAGATTTTCACGGCCGGCCAAGGACAAGGCTCCTGAGGCTTCGGGTTCGTCCATTTCGCCATCGCCGACAAAACACCAAATTCTCCGCTCCGGGCCCGAGAGAAGGCCGCGACTGCGCATATATCGAATGAAGCGCGCTTGATAGATCGACATGATCGGCGCCAGCCCCATCGAGACGGTGGGGAACTGCCAGAAATCCGGCATCAGGTAAGGATGCGGATACGACGGCAGACCGCTCGGAGAAGAAAGTTCCTGGCGAAAGTGATGCAGTCGTGGCGCATTGATGCGCCACTCAATGTAAGCGCGGGAGTAGAC
>DATACQ010000073.1:0-4850 GCA_036258955.1 Binatia bacterium | reverse complement strand
CGTAGCCGTGTCGAAAGCGGAAAGCGCTAAGCGGCTAAATTGCGTGCGCCCCGCGCTGCGGTGCTGCGCTATAGCAGTGAGCTCAGGCGTTCATCCATTCAAAACGTCTCGAATCACTCAAGCCGACGAACTTGCAGGTATAGACCTCTCTGGCGCAGGCGGATCAGCCGGAGCGGCCGTTCGGACAGGCTGACCCCCGCACTTTAATCTCGTCAATGATCCGTCTAGCCGACCGCCTCAGCGCATGTTCGATTAAAAAATTGGCGTACCCAGGGGATCTCACTCTGGTTGCGCAACTCCACCGGCGTCCCCATCGCCGCGATCCCTTTTTTCTCCTTATCTAACATTATCACGCGGTCCGCAATCGTGAAGATGCTGGGAAGCTCGTGAGTAACCACGACAAAGGTAATTCTCAAACTGCGCTGCAGGCTTAATATCAACTGGTCCAGTTCGGCCGAGGTAATCGGGTCAAGTCCCGCGGACGGCTCGTCGAGGAAAACAAGCTCAGGATCCAGAGCCAAGGCGCGGGCGATACCGGCCCGCTTCTGCATGCCGCCGCTCAGCTCCGCAGGCATACGACTTTCGAACCCCGTCAAGCCGACGCGCTGTAGCTTCATTTTCGCGATCAACTGAATCGCGTCGGGGGGCAAATCAGTGAATTCCTGCAACGGCAGCGCGATGTTCTCGAGCAGGGTCATAGAGCCGAACAAGGCGCCGCTCTGATAAGTGACGCCGAATCTTCTCAAGAGCGAAAAACGCTCCGGGCCTGCGGCGTTGGTGACATCTTTACCCTCAATAAAAATTCTTCCCGCCACCGGTTGATATAAGCCGATCATGTGCTTCAGCAACGTGCTCTTACCGGAGCCCGATCCGCCCAAGATGCCGAACACTTCGCCGGCACGGACTTCGAAAGTCACGCCTTCGAGAATCGTATCGCCTTCATAGGCCGCGGTCAGGTTTTCGACCCTAATAATGATGCGTGATTGGCCGCGCAATTCAAACTCCCAAGTAGTAGTAAACCACTGAGAAAATACCGTCTGCCATTACGATCAAGATAATCCCGCTCACGACCGCGCGCGTGGTCGATACGCCGACCGAGGTCGGCCCGGATTGAGTTTGCAGGCCACGCAAACAGCCGATGGCCGCCACTAGGATACCAAATACAAACGACTTCACGAGCCCGCCAACGAAATCCCCGTAGCCCACCGCCGCCTGGACCTGACGAAAAAAAGTAACGAATGGAAATCCCAATGAAACAACCACCACCGAGCCACCTACCAGGCCGAGAAGATCGGCGAAAATAGTCAGCAGCGGCGTCATTAAGACGGCGGCGATGACCCGCGTCACCACGAGGAAACGCACCGGATCGAGTCCCATGGTTTTTAAGGCATCGATTTCCTCCCGAACCTTCATGGTGCCGAGCTCCGCGGCAAAAGCCGACCCTGAGCGCCCGGCGAGCAAAACCGCGGTCATCAAAGGCCCCAACTCGCGGAGAGTTGCCAGCGCAACGAGATTGGCGACAAAAATATCGGC
This sequence comes from Binatia bacterium, assembly GCA_036258955.1. GTDB lineage: Bacteria > Desulfobacterota > Binatia > UBA9968 > UBA9968 > DATACQ01. Next base: position 3,317 of record DATACQ010000073.1, on the reverse strand, counting down.
GCCGAACTGGCGCAACGGAATTGCCGCTTGAAAAGCCATAATCAAACCCATGATGAACGCGATGAGCGCAACAATCGGAAGCCCATTGACACCCACAGCTTCGGCATTCTGAAGGACATCGCGCCAGCGCACCCTTCGCGGGTGCGCCGCCGCGTGGAGCAGCGCTACCGACAGTTCTCCGGCGAAACCTATAAGGACATATACGTCTCGAAGCAACTGTACAACGAGCCGGCCGATCTCTTCCGCGGCATGAGCGGCTTGCCGCTCTGGTTCCACTTCGACTTGGAGCGCATCTCCCGGATCCCAAACATCAAGGAGTTGCTGGAACTCGGGGCGCAGGTCGCGAAGTTCGAAATTACCTCCGTTCTTGCCCACCTGATTGCGCAAATGCACCAGGAGCGCGATCCCCGAGCCATCGCAATAATCAACCCGCGAGGCATCCAGGATGAGGTTGCGCGCGCGGGGAACCAGATCGGTCGCGCGGCGCCAGATTTTTCCCGTATTGTCTGAATCCAAACGTCCTGCAATCGAGAAAATCAAGGTGTCGTTGCGGCTGTCTTGAACGCGCAACTCGGTCATGGGATGGCGGATTCAAAGAAATGCAAAGTGTCTTTCATGCGGGGAAACAGGAGCGGTAGTATTCGTTACCCTATATTTGCAGGTAAAAAAAGCCGGCGCAAACGACTAAGCTGCGTCGCAACGGCTGGTCCTGCTATACAAACGAATATGTTTGTCGCAGCGCAAACGGTTTTTCGTATCGGCTTTCGCCACCTCAATTGGTCAACTTTGGCGATATTTCAATGTCGTCGTTCCGGCATGGAATGCCGTAACCCACGTTCACATGGATGTCTCCGAACGCATCCTTGCAGGCCTGGATGCCGGCAATCCATGCGGCATGACGGATGCGCTGCCATGATCGCCGGCTTGAAATGGTCGGCTGTTCGCCGGTAAGGCAAATCTTCTTTTTCGGTTGCAGTCTGGGAAAAGCGCGTCCTGCTCTGAAGAGCGGAATAAAGATACCTCCGTTCTGAAAAGGGGGATTTAGAGGCGATCGAGCCTACGTCGATTCTCAGGAACCCGGCAGTGCTAATCGAACAGTCCCAATTGCGGCGAAGTCGAAGGCCGCCGAAAATGCTCGGTTGACAACTCCGGCCAGCGCCGAGTGATGCCGGCTTTACGCTTGGCGAGGTCAAACAATTCACTCATCTGTTGAGCGAATAAACCCTGACCGCGCATACGCGACGTGAAATTCGGATCATTGAGCTTGCCGCCACGAATCGCGCGAATGCGGTTCAAGACTTTGTCTTTGCGTTCGGGATAATGCTGTTCCAACCACTGCTCGAAGAGGGATTTGACGGCGAATGGCAGGCGCAGCGCCACATACCCGGCAAAAGTGGCCCCCGCTTGGGCCGCGGCCATCGCGATGGCCGGAGCCTCGACGTCGGTCAAACCGGGAATCATCGGCGCCTGTAAGTAACCGACCGGTATGCCTGCATCAGCCAGTTTTCTGATAGCATCGAGACGGCGCGCCGGCCTCGATGCGCGTGGTTCGAGCAACGATGCCAGTCTTGCATCCAAAGTTGTCACGGAAATCGTTACCGCGACGCAATCGAAGCGCGCGAGCTCTCCGAGAACGTCGATGTCTCGCGTAACCAAATAATTCTTCGTAATGATCACGACGGGGTTGCGAAATTCCAGGCAAACTTCGAGACAGCGCCGCGTAAGCTGCTTCGTCTTCTCCACCGGTTGATAACAGTCGGTTACGCCGCTCAACGCCAATATCTGCGGCTTCCACTTTCGCCGCGAGAACTCTTTGCGCAGAAGTTCCGGAGCATCCTCCTTCACCATGATCTTGGTCTCGAAATCCAGGCCCGAAGAGAAGCCGAGGTACTCGTGAGTCGGGCGGGCATAGCAGTAGATGCAGCCGTGCTCGCAACCGCGGTAGGGATTAACACTGGCATCGAAGCCAACATCAGGGCTGTCGTTGTATGCGATAATCGATTTTGAAGAATCGACGAGAAACTGAGTGTGCGGAGCGGACGTCTGGTCAGCTTCTTCCAGCGGCTCGGGGACTCGCTCGAGCGTTTCGAAGCGATTCTTTGGGTTGCTCGCCGATCCGCGGCCGCGCAGAGGGGGGCCAAGCATTGGCATCGCTACCCAGCGGCGGCAGCCTCGGCTTTTTTTGCTGCCGCTGCCGCGGCTTTTTCAGCAGCTTCCCTGGCCGCTGCGTCGGCGGCTGCTTTGGCGGCCGTCGCCTTCTTCGCGCGGGCGAGTACACGGCTCTGCCGTTTGAGAAGCTTGACCTGGCGTCGAATTTTTTTCAGCTTCTTTTTTTCGGGCGAAGCGGAACGCATCTCAGCTTTTTGCTTCTTGAGTTTGCGAATGTTTTGCTTGGTGGTAGACAAAGCTGTATCGTCCATCTGACTGCCTCCATTAATGACTCGGCTCTTGCTAACATATTTCGCGTTGAAACCAAAATGAGTTCACCCGCAAAAGCCCGGGCATCGAGCACCGCAGCAAAGCAGCGCATCCACAAAATCATCAAGCGTCTGGATGAGGCCCACCCCGAGGCCAAGCTGGATCTCGATTTTTCGAATCCTCTGGAGCTGTTGGTGGCGCTCATTCTCGCCGCCCGTGCGAGGGACGACCTGGTCAATCAAATTACTTCTGATTTGTTCAGAAGTCACCGGACAGCGGCGGCATACGCCAGCACGCCCGTCGCCGAACTGCAAGAACGGGTACGCAGAATCAATTTCTACCGCAACAAAGCGAAGGCGATTCAGGGCTGCTGCCGAACCCTGGTGGAACGTTTTGGGGGTAAGGTTCCCGATCGTTTGGAAGATCTCCTCAGCTTACCCGGGGTCGGAAGAAAAACCGCCAACATCGTGCTTGGCAACGCTTTCGGTCAAGATACGATTGGCGTCGATACGCACGTTATGCGAGTTTCGCAACGATTGGGTCTCACCAAAAGTTTGGAGCCGAACCAGGTCGAGTTGGATCTTCTATCGCTTGTTCCCGAGCGCAAGAGGGTGCGGTTCTGCCACCTCTTGCAGTACCACGGCCGCAGGGTCTGCTTCGCCACTAGGCCGAACTGCCCGGCGTGCACGGTTCGCACACTGTGTCCTTACCCGAACAAAACGCAAGCGCAGCCTGTTTCCATCCGACCGCGCAGCTAGCAGTGCCGTTTGCCTGCACCGACATAAATCTGAACCCGCAGCGTCAACATTTCCCCCCTGCCGACAGCGCGAAGTTGCGGTTTGGTTGTGGCCAATCCGGCTGGTATGATTTTGTGGCATGATCGACATCCTGAAGCCGCC
>DATACQ010000072.1:0-4722 GCA_036258955.1 Binatia bacterium | reverse complement strand
CTGTACTTTCAGTAGCTGCCCAGCTTGTGGCGCTGTTGCTCTCCCAACTTTATACCATATAGACATCGAAGACCTACGACGTCACGATCAAGAACACATCATCTCGAGTTATCGGAGGTTCGACGCCTCTCGCCGAAGTCGTGGACGGCCAGTGCTCCTGATCCGAAGCACAAAATAGAACGGTTGCAATGAAAATACTCAAATACCAGAAGCCGCTGGGAATGGTCAGCATTCCCAACAGTAAGCTCTCAAGACTTCGGGCTCTGAGATTGGTTCCTGCCAAGACGATGGTCTATGAAGCCGGCAACAGAGAGCCAGAAACGATCGTACGGAAGAAAGTCGCTACACTAAAAGCTCTGTCGTGGGCCGAAATTCAAAGAATACTATAGGGCATCGCTGCTCGGGACTAGTCCGCCATCGGATTTTAAGCTGAATAACGTGAGCGCGACGGTCTCCCCCCACCATCGGCCGTTGATGAACGGCATTACGGCCTCCGGAGACGTTTGACCGGGAGAGCGGGGCGATGATGCATATCTGGAAACACCAGGTGAGAAAGGTGCAAAAAAAATGTTAGACCACGAGAGATTTCGGCCCGCATATACCAACAGCATGTCAGACGAGTCGCCACTTGGCGAATTCCGCATCGTTCTGATCAAACCGTCCAAGTACGACGACGACGGTTATGTGATTCGTTTTTGGAAGGGAGTGCTCCCCAGCAACACGCTTAATGTCTTGCACGGTCTGACTGAGGAGGTGAAACGCAGTCGAGTATTCGGTGATCTCAAGATTGAGATTATTACCTTTGATGAGACGGCGGAGAAACTTCCTGTAAGAAAAATTGTTCGCTGGAGCCGGCGCCCTTCTACCAAGCTCGTGGTGGGTTTGGTGGGAGTCCAAACCAACCAGTTTCCCCGGGCTTTCGATCTGGCGCGGGAATTTCGTGCCGCGGGAATCGATGTCATTATTGGCGGATTCCACACGAGTGGTACGATCAATATGTTGAGTGATCAGGAGCCGGACATTCAGGCGCTCGTGAAGGAGTCTATTTCGATCGTTTCCGGGGAAGTCGAAGAGAGCTGGGCTGAGATTCTTGCAGACGCTCTTCACGGCAGGTTGAAGCCGATTTACTCATTCGCCCAAGACTTACAGAACCTTGTAGACATCGGCAGTGCGCCGCTCCCGCAAATAAGCCGAAAAACGATGCGACACTTTGCCAAGCCCTCTTTCGGCACCGCTGACACTTCCCGCGGGTGTCCTTTTGCATGCTCGTTCTGCACCATCATCAATGTCCAAGGGCGTAAAATGCGCGAGCGCAGCCCGGCAAGCATCGCGGAAATGGTGCGCAACAACTACCGCGAACACGGCGTCTCGTTCTACTTCTTTACTGACGATAACTTTGCGCGGAAAAAGCTCTGGCGTGAGACCTTCGAAGAGATAATCAAGCTCAAGCAAGATGGCATCAAGGTCGCTTTCATGATGCAGGTAGATCTCGCTCGCAAGCCGAAGGATTTCGTGCGGCTCGCGGCTGAAGCGGGCTGCACGCAGGTGTTTATCGGGATGGAGAGCGTCAATCCGCAGAACCTCAAGGCCGAAGGCAAAGGACAAAATCACGTTGAGGAGTACCAGCAAATCATTAAAGAATGGCACGATGCCGGCATAGTGGTGCACACCGGGTACATTATCGGCCTACCTTTTGACACCAAAGAGCAAGTGCCCCAGGACATTCGCTATCTCATGGACACGATCCAGCCGGATCAGTCCTCGTTCTTCATGCTGACGCCGCTTCCCGGCTCTCACGATCATAGAGAGATGAAAACACGCGGCGAATGGATGGATCCGGATTTCAACAAGCGCGATTCCTTCCATGCGACGATCACGCATCCCAACATGACTGCAGAAGAATGGTTCCAGGCTTACGAAGAGGCTTGGAAATCGTTCTATAGCAAGGAAAATATGATCAAAATACTTTCGCGGTGGAACCATCACCCGAGAAACTACTGGAATCTGATGTCGGTCTTCTTTTGGTATAAGAACGCGGCGGTTATCGAAAAGGAACACCCGATGATCGCCGGCTTCTTCAGATTGAAGGATCGCCGCTCACGCCGTCCGGGTTTCGGCATTGACTCACGAGCGGTTCACCTGTGGAAGCGTTCTAAAGAAGTTTTCCACCTCTTCGTGTCCTGGGCGAAATTTTTGAAAGAGATGGAAGAGGTATGGCTCCAGACGCGCAAGAAAAGTGAACAAGAAGAGAAGTGGATTGAGGAGGCGCAGCGACTTCAAGCAGAGATTTGGCAGGCGCTGAAAATCGCCGAATGGCGGCAGGCGTACGACAATGCTAAATCAACACTGCCGGGCAAGGCCAGAGCCTTGCTGGACCCTTTCGAAGAGCTCTCATCGAAGGTACTTTTTTCGCGCGAAGATCTGAACTCTTTTTTGCGGCGATGGGAAAGTCTGCAGTCCCGCTTGCATGAAGCGCGGCTCCACCTCGCGCGCGATGCGGGGGCTGCCGGCGGTTGGCTCGACGAAATGCTTCGTATACATGGGAGCATTCGGCTGGGAAGCAGGATACCGGAATGGCGAAGTGTTTATACCCGGCTAGGCCAAAAGGCCCCGTCTAGACACCGCCTTGCGTATGCCAACTTTGACGCATTGAGCAATCGCGCGCTCTACTCGCGGGAGCCGCTTCAACGCTTCTGGAGCGACACGTTTGAACAACTAAGCCGTCGCAGATTCTGGAAGATCGATCTCGGAAAACTCACCCGCAATCTAGTCAAAGACCTTCTTCTCACGAGTTCTTTCGCGATCGCATTTCGTGACGGCTCGCGAGCGGGATAATTGGGACCTAATAAGATTCTCTGAGCTCAGGCAAGCCGTAAGTGGGCAAGCGATGCACGGGCAGTTCCCCCGCTTATGTCCGGAATGATACTCAGCTCCAGGGCCGTCACGCCGGCAAGGGCGACGGTATACTCTTCGGATTCGCTGATGGTATCGGGCTGGCTAAAATTATACTGCTGGCGCACGATCTCGCGGTAAGATTGACCGGCATCTGCGGACCAACGCAGGACAAACTGCTGAGTTCGCTCGCGCTCATTCTCCTGGAACAGCAAATTTACGCGTTGGATCCGCTGTGGCTCGTGAAACAACAAGCGGACTGTCTGCGGTCCAGGTTCTTCGGCGCGCCAGCCCCGTCCGGCACCCGCTACCAATGCTGATTCAATAGGATGGGCCGCGTCCTCGGAGGTTACTTCCACATCAGCAAGCGCCTCCAGGTTCAGCCAATGTTGATTCGCAACCGGGGTATCTTGAGACGTCGGACTGATGATGCGCTTGCGCATAAGCTTTCCTCCAGAAATCATGACCTCGTCACCTGCTTCAGTCTGAACTTTATCGCCTGCAAAGGAAAGAGCATCGCCGCTGATTTGTGCAGTGTCGTAGCACCATTCCGCTATCCCCATGAGCCCGGCTAACCGAGTCGGGTCAGGGAGCGACCCGCCACTGGACACAGCCTCGACCGGGGTGTACTCTTAAGCCCTACTTGAAGGCGGAATTTCGCGACTCTCGACGGCCGGAAGCACCATAGATTTTCAGACTGCTGTTTTGATCATCGCGGGGATCCAAACGAGACCCGATGACGATTCAAGAAACTCCTCAAGCCGATCAGTTCAAAGAACAATTGCGCGATTCGCTACAGCGCGAGGTGATGAATTCTCACGCCGTTAAGATTCCGCGGCATGCTAACGTCTACACGTGCGGCGATCAGGACGAGATGATCTACTTCATCGAGAGCGGACAGGTCAAGCTGTTGATGCTCTCCCCCGATGGGAAGGAGTGTCTACTTGCTATTCACAGTGCGGGGGATATCTTTGGCGAGCTGTGTCTAACCGGCTTAGGCGGCCGGCTGGAGACCGCAACCGCGATGAAAACCACGACGTTGAAACAAATACCTTGTCGTCAGTTCTTTGCGCGTCTCAGCCGAGACTCGTTGTTCGAAGGCTACGTGCGTTATCTGGCGGTGCGCGTGGCCGACCAACAGCAGGTCATCGCCAACCTGGTCACAACGGACAGTGAACAGCGCCTCGGGAAAACGCTTTTGCAGTTAGCGCGCACAATGGGCAAGAAGGATCCCCGCAGCATTCGCATCGAACTGCGGATTACACATGAAGAGTTATCCGAGATGGTGGGGACGACGCGTCCCCGCATCAGCTTTTTCATGCAGCGATTTCATAATCTTGGCCTCATAGAAACGAACCGAGATCACTTTCTCGTCATCAAAGAAAACAAGCTCACACAATACCTGGCGCAGATCGCCTGACGCGCTCCAACCTTTTCGCGTCCCAGCGAAGGTTTCTTTAAATTGTCCAATTTTGGACGGTTATTACCGCTGCCGCAGTATAGCTTCGGAAGTATAAATTGCGTCCAAGGTATGCTCGGTCGATGTCGGAACATCTTTTTTAGTCGTAGTTCGGTCGGCAGCGCGCAGATCGCGTGGTGCGGCTTGTCGGATTTACTGTTGTGACCTGGAGGAAACCACATGACATCACTGCTCGAGACATTCGCAACTGGTCAAAGCTCCGGTAATGGGTCCAATGGACAGGCGAGTCGAACGCAGGAAAACGAAGGACCAAGGGAATCAAAGGAACGTAGCGCGCAACTAGCTCTCCTGGGTACGTCGGCTGCTGTCTTTGCTCATGAACTCGGCAATCCCCTGCAAGCGATTTTTAT
>DATACQ010000071.1:0-2287 GCA_036258955.1 Binatia bacterium | reverse complement strand
GTGTTGTTGGTTGCCGACGAAGCTCAGTCCAACCTGGACAAGCACGAATATTCCGAATAGTGCTAGTGATAGGCCATGCTTGCGGAGTGATTGCTTCATAGTATGCTCTCCTATGCGTGCGTCAGTCTGCCCTTTTATTATAGCGGCTGCGATCTTCTTCGTTAATGTAGTTCTCCGGAGTGTGCGGCATGCGAGAAAACGAAATTGGTCGCTTTTCAACTAGGATAAGTCTTATGAGATACCTTTGTTTGATTTACTACGATGAAAAGAACCTGAACGCCCTCTCCAGCAGTGACCGGGAGATGCTCTCCGAAGCATCCTACGCCTACTGCGATGTTCTGCGGCAGAACGGCCAGCTTATCGCCGCGGAGCCTCTCGAGCCGGTGCACACGGCTACGACCGTTCGGATCAAGGGTGGCAAGGCCGTTACGACGGACGGTCCCTTCGCTGAGACCAAAGAGCAACTCGGCGGGTTCTTTATGATCGACGTACCCGATCTGAACGAGGCTATCCGGGTGGCCTCGAAAATCCCGGCGGGACGTCTCGGCAGCATCGAAGTGCGACCCATAAAGGAAGGCGGGTGCGCGTAAGATCGGCAGTGCGTTTTGTCTCGAGATCCATCGCAAGCGAGTTTGGCGGAGGTCCGGATGTCCGCGAGTGACGAGGCCACACGAGCGCGAGAACAAGTGGAGGCCTTCTATCGCTCCGAATCGCGGCGGGTTCTTGCCACGTTGATCCGCCTGCTCGGCGATTTCGATGTCGCGGAGGATGCCTTACACGAGGCTTTCACGGCGGCGGTGGAGCAGTGGCCCAGGGACGGAGTACCCGCTAATCCGCGCGCCTGGCTCGTCTCCACGGGCCGTTTCAAAGCCATCGATTCCATGCGCCGGCGTGCGCGATTTGACGCTTCCCTGGTGGAGATAGCGGAGGGACTCCAGACCGCGGCCGACGAAACTGATTGCGCCGACGAGAGCGTGCAAGACGACCGGCTGCGGTTAATCTTTACATGCTGTCATCCGGCGCTATCGCCGGAGGCGCAGGTAGCGCTGACCTTGCGCGAAGTGTGCGGCCTCAAGACGGAAGAGATTGCACGGGCATTTCTCATTCCACCCGCGACGCTGGCCCAGCGGATCGTGCGGGCCAAGGCAAAGATCCGCGATGCGCGCATCCCGTATCAGGTGCCAGGGCCAGAAGATCTGCCGGGTCGTTTGGATACGGTGCTCGCTGTGGTCTACCTGGTTTTCAACGAGGGGTATTCAGCCTCGTCAGGCGAGTCGCTCACCCGCGCCGATCTATCCGGTGAAGCGATCCGGCTTGCGCGACTTGTGGTGGAATTGCTGCCGGATCCAGAAGCGCTGGGGCTGCTCGCGCTAATGCTGCTGCACGATTCACGCCGCGCCGCGCGCACATCGCCGACCGGCGAATTGATTCTTCTGGAAGATCAGGATCGCTCGCTCTGGAACCGGCAGCAGATTACCGAAGCGGCATTGCTGTTGGAGCGGGCGGTGTCATCGCGGCCGATCGGCCCGTATACCATCCAAGCCGCGATCGCAGCCGTACACGCCGGCGCTCCCAACTCCGCCGCTACGGATTGGGCGCGAATCGTCGGGTTCTATGACTTGTTACTTCAGGCCGAGCCGTCACCGGTGGTCGAGTTGAATCGCGCTGTTGCGGTGGCGATGCGGGATGGACCACAGGCTGGACTGGCGTTGATCGATACCATTCTCGCTCGGGGCGATCTGGAGAATTATCATTTAGCGCACGCCGCGCGAGCGGACCTTTGCCGCCGGATTGGGCGAACAGCGAAGGCTCGCGCCTCTTATGAGCGCGCCCTTCGTCTGGCTCAGCAGGAACCTGAGCGGCGCTTTCTCCAGCGACGGCTTGCTGAATTGGGCTGAAGCGGCATCGATGATCCTGAACCGGAGGCACATCGGTATAAACGGCTGGGGGCGTCAGTTAAGGAAGCTTCTGCCGTTGCGCACTCGAACGGCCTTAGCCGTTGACGTCGGTTGGAGTGGCGAGGCGTGCAAGTATTGCGCGTTGGAATAAAGTTCGTGCGTGAGCTGCAATTCATCTTTGTCCTTCGCGTCAGCCTTGAGATTGCTCATCGATCCGGGCGCGCGCATCGATACGGCAGAGGTACGACCCCTGGCAGATAACGGGGCTACGAGGAGAGTAACGATCGGCGATTCGCCGCTCCCTGTTCACTGATGCCGCCATTTCGGCTTCTGCCGAGCCTTCGGCACTGATTGTCAACTGCAGCCAGCCGCTTCAAAATAGCGTTTGC
>DATACQ010000070.1:0-7346 GCA_036258955.1 Binatia bacterium | reverse complement strand
GCCGTACTTATCGAACAAGCCATTGTCGAGTGCAGTGTAGAGATGGACGAAGCCGCCGGAAACCGCGCAAGTTGAGATTCTCATCGACAACGGCCGCTCGCCGGCTTTGGGCAGGTAAGGATTGGCGAACCCGAACGTGTGGCAAAGGGGCAAAAAGATGAGCAACGACAGAATCGTTTTTTTCATCATGGCCGGATTCTATTCGGGTCGCCCGTTGAGGGCAAGGGATATTTGTACGCAATTCATTGTCCGAACGTTGTGCCCTTGACGGGGTTCACCCGATTGTATGATACAGATGCTCAGTATGAGGGTCGGATCGAAGGTCGCAGCGACGCTGCCCGGCCTCCGGACGCATGAGAAGGCTTCGTTGGGGAAGAGACATCGAACTCGAGCACCGTATGTGAAAAGCATCCAGATGGAGGATTGCCCATGAGAGGAATACTTGTTAGCACCGGCCGTTGTTTATGGAGCTGGCTCGTTGCCGTTGTCTTGTCGTTTATGTTCGCTATGCCGGTGCTGGGAGCAGCGCCGTATTATGAAGGCAAAACCATCGAAGCAATCATCCCGTTTCCCGTTGCGGGAGGCACAGACATTTGGATTCGCACGATAGCGCCATATCTGGAAAAGAATATTCCCGGCAATCCTAAATTTAGCTTCCGCAATGTAGGGGGCGGCCGAGGCATCCCGGGGATGATGGAGTTTGCTCGTAAGGCGAAGCCGGACGGACTCACGGTCCTGGTGAGTTCGGCGACTAATTACTTTCCGGTTCTGTTGGGAGACAAGGCGGCGACGTACGATTTTCGCCAGTGGAAACCGCTGCTGGTAAACCCCGTGGGAGGCGTGTTGTACGCTTCTCCGGCGTCAGGCATCAAGCGTGTGGAGGATCTCACTAGAACAAAGGATCTGATTTACGGCGGCATCAGTGCGATCGGGCTCGACCTCATTCCTCTCATCACCTTCGAGCTCTTAGAGATGGATGCGAAAGGCGTTCTCGGTTTTAAGGGAAGGGGAGAGGCGCGCATTGCGTTTGAGCGCGGCGAAACCAATCTCGATTATCAGACGACGCCGGCGTACACCGCCACAGTGGTCCCGCTAATCAAGGAAGGCAAAGCTATACCGTTGATGAGCTTCGGCCAGCTCGACGACAATGGAAACATCATTCGAGACCCCGCGGTGCCTGATCTGCCGACCGTTCCGGAGGTCTATGAAAAGATCAAAGGCAAAAAACCTTCGGGAAAATTTTGGGAGACGTACAAAATTTTTATGCCTTCGGCGTTTGCCGTACAGAAAATTCTCTGGGTCAAAGGTGACGCTCCCCCAGAGGCGGCACGGGTCTTTTATGAGGCTGCGGAACGACTCCAGAAGGACAAGGAGTTTCAGGCCAAGACGGACAAAGTGTTAGGCGGCTATCCTCTATTGCGCGGCGATCGGCTTGAAAAAACCATCCAACAAGCTTTCCAGATCGATGCGGATACTCAACGTTTCGTCAGAGAGTGGGCAAGCAAGAAGTACCGCGTCAAATTCGACTAGCCAAGACTGGAGTACTGGACTGGTGGAGTAATGGAGTGCTGGATTAAAAACCCCAAGACTCCAGTACTCCAGTACTTCAACACGCCATTTCTCTCCCGCTGAAAGTTTTGATCCATGTGGGATGCCGCTCTACTCGCTCTCGAGAAGTTTGCAAACCCTCTTCATATAGCCATGCTGGCGGCCGGTGTGGCAGCGGGCACGGTTATCGGCATCTTGCCCGGCCTGGGCGGCATCGCCTGCGTCGCCATTCTTCTCCCTTTCATCTATACCCTGGATGTTGATACGGCGATGATTCTTCTCGTCGGGTCGCTGGCGGTAGTCCATACCTCCGATACGATCACGTCGGTGCTCATTGGCACCCCCGGCTCGGCGGCTGCTGCTGCCACAGTTCTGGATGGTCACCCGCTGGCCAAACAGGGCCAGGCGGCCAGGGCACTAAGTGCCGCGTTTTTGTCCTCATTAATAGGTGGACTCATCGGTGCTGTTTTTTTGACTCTCTCACTTCCAATCGCGCGGCCGCTAGTGCTGCTCTTTAGCTCTCCCGAGTTGCTGATGCTTTGCGTCCTCGGCCTTTCCTTCGCCGGGTTTCTGACGGGAGGCGCGCCGCTGAAAGGCGGTTTGGCGGCATGCCTGGGATTGTTGTTGGGAAGCGTCGGCTCGGCGCCTGCTGATGCCGTCGATCGCTATACTTTCGGCCAACTCTACCTTATAGACGGAATTCCCCTGGTCGGGGTGGCATTGGGCATCTTTGGTATCGCAGAGATCATCGATCTGCTGGCCAAAGGCGGGAAAATCGCCGAGCGCATCAGTTTGGGCCATGGCTGGCTTCAGGGTGCCAGGGACGTAACCAAGCACTGGGGCATCGTGCTGCGGGGTTCGTTGATCGGCGTTTGGGCTGGAATTTTGCCCGGCATCGGCGCCACCGCGGGATCGTGGATGAGCTATGGCCACGTTGTAGCCATGGCGCGTGACCGAGAGCAGTTTGGCAAAGGCGACATTCGGGGTGTGATCGGTCCCGAAAGCGCCAATAATTCCGTCGAAGCCGGCGACTTCATTCCGACTCTCCTGTTCAGCGTGCCCGGCGGCGCCCCGGCCGCTATCCTCCTAGGAGCGCTGTTTTTCTATGGGATTCAACCCGGCCCGCGCATGGTTCAGGAGAACCTCGATCTTGTTTTCATAATCATCTGGAGTTTTGCCATCGCCAATACGATCGGTGCTACACTATGCCTGTTTTTAAGTCCTGTGCTGGCGCGGCTCACCTGGATTCCTTTTGCCCGGCTGGCGCCCGCCATTGTGGTCACGATTTTTTTTGGCGCCTTTCAGGGCTCGCAGCACTTCGGCGATATCTATGCGATGCTCGGATTGGGATTGCTGGGCTGGCTCATGAAAGAACTCGGTTGGCCGCGCGCTCCTTTTCTAGTCGGGTTTGTTTTGACCAAGCCGACCGAACAATACCTCTGGCTATCCATTAGCCGTTACGGCGCAGATTGGCTCATGCGGCCCGGAGTTATTGTTCTCGGCCTCATGCTTCTTGCCTCCATACTCTGGATCGCTTTTGGAAAAGCCAGCGGCAAAGACATGCCAGCCGAGGAATCGGGCGAAGGGAGGGTTCTCCTGGGCAAAGCGGCATCAATCGTTTTTACCGCTCTGGTGCTTCTCGTTTCGGTAGCGGCGCTCTATGAAAGCCGCTCCTTCCCGTACCTGGGTGCCATCTTTCCTATGGCGGCGACCATTCCCGCGGTTCTCATGGCTAGCGCCCAACTGGTCCTCGATGCGCGCGCCACAGTTGAGCGGCCGACCCGCGAGACTCGAAAGAAAATCAAATTGGCCCTGGGCTATTTTGTTTCGCTCGTGGTATTCCTTTTGTTGATCCTGCTTTTGGGGTTCGGTATCGCTACGGCGCTTTTTACTTTCGGTTTCCTTTTCGCTTGGGTCAGAATGCGCTTCTTATCCGCTCTCCTTTATGCCGGGGTGGTTGTCGGGTTGGCGGTGCTGATGAGCCGATTGCTCGGTATGTACTGGCCTGAAAGTATCCTTCTCGGTTAATGGCGGGCTTGCATGCTTCATTCGATGTATTCGTCGCCGGCGGCGGCAACGCCGGGCTGTGCGCCGCAATCGCGGCCCGGCGAGCCGGTGCGCGCGTGGTGTTGGTCGAAAGTGCCATCAAAGACTTTCGCGGCGGCAACAGCCGCCATACGCGGGATGTACGTTACATGCATCGCGCCGCAACTGAGTACGTCACGGGCGCTTACGGCGAAGAAGAGTTCTGGCAGGATCTCGTCGGGGTTACCGGTGGCGCTACCAACGAACGGCTCGCGCGTTTGACCATTCGCGAATCAGAAACACTGGGCGACTGGATGAGTGCCAATGGGGTGCGCTGGCAGCGCCCCCTTCGCGGCACTTTACATCTCGCGCGCACGAACCTCTTTATGCTTGGTGGCGGCAAAGCGATGATGAACGCTAACTACGATACCGCCATCAAACTCGGCGTCGAAGTCGCATACCATTCAGAGGTCCGCGAGCTCAAACTGCGCAACGGCGAATTTATTTCCGCTTCGATTGGCTCCGATGGTGAGGAACGCCTGATCGCGGCCAAGGCCGCTGTGATTGCCACCGGTGGTTTCGAAGCCAACATTGGGTGGCTGAAACAATACTGGGGCGATGCGGCCGACAACTTCATCATTCGCGGCACACCCAACAACCAAGGACGCATGCTCAAGGAGCTTTTGGACAAAGGGGCCAGAGCGGTGGGCGATCCGCGCGGCTGTCACGCCGTCGCCCTGGATGCCCGCGCACCCAAGTTCGACGGCGGTATTGTTACGCGGCTAGACAGCGTTCCCTTCGGGATCGTCGTGAACAAAGAAGCTAAACGCTTCTATGACGAGGGCGAAGACTTTTGGCCCAAGCGGTACGCGATTTGGGGCAAGCTCATTGCCGAGCAGCCGGAGCAGATCGCCTACTCCATCCTGGACGCCCAAGCGCTGCCGCATTTCATGCCCTCGGTGTTTCCGCCGGTCGAAGCGGGCTCGATCACCGAGCTGGCCACGGCGCTCGCAATTGAGCCGCAGGCGCTTGCGACAGCGGTTAACGACTACAATGGCTGCACCCGCGCCGGCAAATTCGATCCGGGCAGCTTGGACGATTGCCGCACCGAAAATCTTTATCCACCCAAGAGTCACTGGGCGCGACCCATCGAGACGCCGCCCTACTATGGTTATCCGCTGCGACCGGGAATCACTTTCACGTACCTGGGGGTCACCGTGGACGAGAAAGCGCGCATTATTATGCAAAACGCTGAGCCGGCAAGAAATATCTTCGCAGCCGGTGAAATCATGGCCGGGAACATTCTAGGCAGAGGATATCTAGCCGGGTTTGGGCTGACCATCGGTTCGGTGTTCGGGCGGATTGCGGGGAGGGAGGCAGCGCGCTGTGCCATCTCCTGAACTAGTCAAAGACGGTGCGCGGCAAATGACGATTTGCAACGCCTGTCGTTACTGCGAGGGTTATTGCGCCGTGTTCCCCGCGATGGAGCAGCGGCGCGTATTCACCAAGGCCGATCTGACGTATCTCGCAAATCTCTGCTTCGATTGCCGCGATTGTTACTATGCCTGCCAGTACGCGCCGCCCCACGAATTCGGCGTGAACATTCCCAAGCTCATGGCGGAGCTGCGCGCGGATACCTACCGCGAGTTCACCTGGCCCGCCATTTTATCGGGGTTGTTCAAGCGCAACCTGGCGGCAGTGAGCGTCATTACCGCAGCGGCGGTGATCTTGATTTTCATTCTCGTGTTGGCATTCAAAGGCCCGGCCGTTTTGCTTGCTGTTCATCTCGGTGAGGGCGCGTTTTACCGCGTTGTTCCGTTTGTTGCGATGACCGTGCCTCCATCGTTGATCGCGCTTTACGGGTTTGGAGTTTTCTTATTTGGTGCGGTGCGCTTTTGGCGCGACACTCAGGGGAGCGCTTCCCAACTCGTGGACAGCGGGGCGCTCTGGAGCGCGACCAAAGACGCCTTCGGCCTTGCTTACATGAAAGGCGGCGGTGCGGGCTGCAACTATCCCCGCGAAAACTTTTCCCGCTCGCGTTTCTGGTTCCACCATCTGGTGTTTTACGGATTTCTGCTCGACTTTGCGGCCACTACCATTGCTGCCTTCTACGATCATTTTCTCGGCTGGCACGCGCCCTATCCATATTTTAGCTGGCCTGTGGTGCTTGGGACCGCAGGCGGCATCGGCCTACTCATCGGCACCAGCGGTTTGCTTTATATGAAGTGGCAAAGCGACCGGGCTCCGGCAGACAAGAATATTTTTTCTATGGACGTTTCTTTTCTGTGCTTGCTATTTCTCACGAGCATGACCGGTATGCTACTGCTGATTTTTCGAGAGACTGCCGCAATGGGATCCTTGCTGGTGGTTCACCTCGGTGTCGTTGCCGGCCTGTTTATCACCGCGCCTTATGGCAAGTTCGCGCATGTCGTTTATCGTTACGCCGCATTAGTTCGCTACGCCATAGAGCAGAAGCGCGCTGATGCGCAAAACCATTGATGCGCGTTGTGAAGTTTAACTGATGAGCTTTTCCGGCACCGATCCGAATTGACGGGCACCTCAGCCATTGCAAGTTAAAAACAAAAATTGAGCTGCGGTATTTGGCACATCAGACGTATGTTGACACTATGTTTTACGCGATGATATGAGCGCATCATTAGCAGATAGGCACACAGAGTATTGATCAGGAGGTGGCATTATGGCGTACGCTGTTAACAAAGTGGACGTCTGGGCCGGCGAGATCGCCGATCGCCCGGGTGGCTTGGCTGGCACATTGGAGGGCCTGCAAGATGCCGGCGTTAATCTGGAGTTTTTGGTTGCGCGGCGCGCGCCGGATAAACCCGGCACGGGAGTTGTTTTCGTTACACCCATCAAAGGAGCGAAACAGAAGTCAGCCGCCGGAGCCGCAGGCCTGCAAACTACAGACAGCCTTCATTCGGTGAGAGTGGAAGGGCCGGACCGTCCGGGACTGGGCAGCAAAATGACCCGAGCACTGGCTGAAGCCGGCATCAATCTGCGCGGCATTTCGGCGGCGGCAATGGGACGGCGTGCGATAACTTACTTTGCTTTCGACAGCGCCGCGGACGCGAACAATGCCATCCGTGTTTTGCGCAAAACGCTCCAGTAGCACGAAAGGCAAAGGATCAACGGGTAGGCGGAAGAAAAACTTCTGCTTTTCATCTTCCGCCCACATCCTTTCTTCCGGTTACCTTCTTTGCCAGTCACCTTTCATCCTTCGTCCTTTCGCCCTCGTCCTTTCGTACGGTCATTCCATCAATTTCTTGACCCGCGCGACAACCTCCGACGGTTGAGTCATAGCGTCGCGAAACTCTTTTTCCACTTCTTGGCCTGAGAGCAGTTCGACCTCCATGCGCGCTTTCTTCGCCTCGGCGAGGAGCTCCGGCTCCTTGAACGCCTTCATGTACGCTTCACGCAACAGGTTGAGGCGATCTGCGGGCACTCCCGGCGTGGATATCAGTGGCCGACCTGCGGTGGCCGAAAGGAGCATGAGCTTGGCTACGCTTCGGGAAATGGCCGGCGTGTTTCTCTTGTCCATGAGCTCTGGAAGCGTCGGTGTATCGCCAAGACGGGGGTCTTTTTTGCTGCCGGTTTGCAGAATGTGGCGGTCAAAACCATTCTTATGCCAGGTATGATAGGGCTCGCGGGCAAAATGCGTGGTAATGCCGGTGCCGCGGCAGTGCAGTTCTCCTTTCTCGATCGCTAGATCGATCTCGACCCCGCCGGGATAACCGCGCACGTTAGTGAATCTCGTG
>DATACQ010000069.1:0-2126 GCA_036258955.1 Binatia bacterium | reverse complement strand
CTCGCGCGGGAAGATCGCGCCCAAGGCGAGTTGGCCGCAGCGGTACGTGAACTACTGAAGCTCTTGGACGATCTTCACGACCACGATCGGCTCACGCGTCTGGAAATGGAATTGGCGGAGGCGAGAAACGAAGCGTTCAAGCTCCGCTCGGATATGTTGAAGGATTTGAAAGATCATCGCTGGGCATATCGAATGTACCGCAATTTTATAAAGCCATTCCGGGTGCGCTAGGCGCCCAGAAATTTCGAAATTCGAAATTCGAAATTCGGATGTTACTTCTTTTCGTCTTGGCGTGGCGCGAGCAATCTTCCCGCAATGTATCTTGGGTAAGATTTAACAGGTTGTTGAAAACTCTCTCGGAGTCCTTCGACGGGGCTCAGGACGAACGGAGGGTTTTTGATATCATCGACGATTTCCGTTCATGCTGAGGCTCTCGAAGCATTCCGAATCTTTTTTCAACAACCTGTTAAAGGAACAAACTTAACACTGAGGTAACACAATGCCATTGGACGAAGCATCGGCAAAACGCTACGCGCGCAAATCCGCTTTTTTGCAATTCTGTGAGAACGATGGCTTATCAGTCATCACTGGGTACGGTGTCGACGATCTGAAAACAGCGCCGCTCAAGTACTGGGAGCGCTGGGGCGGGCCGGCGGCTTATTGCCATCTGGAAGGTTCACAGGGTTTTGTCGGCGTGTTGATCGCGGAGATTCCGCCCGGCAAAAGTCTGAAGCCGCTGCGGCATATGTATGAAGAGCAGGTGCTGATCTTAAACGGGCGGGGGGCGACCCAGTTCTGGACCGAATCGGCCACGGAGCCGATCACTCTCGAGTGGCAGGCGGGAAGTCTGTTTTCTCCACCACTCAACGTCAGGCACCAGCATCACAACGGTTCGGCAAGCGAGCCCGTGCGTTTCGCGACTGCCAACAACTTGCCGCTGATTATGAACGTCTACGACTCGCCGGACTTCGTTTTCAATGTGCCTTACGAGTTCCGGGACCGCTTCGCGGGCCAGAAAGATTTTTTCAGCAGCGAGATGAAGCCGGGAGAGCAGGAAGACCGCGTCGTTAACTTCATTCCCGATCTTTCGGCGGTTACCTTGGACCCCCATCCGGAGCGCGGGGTCGGTTTCAGCCGGCTAGGCATCCATCTGTCAGGCAATTCAATGGTAGGCCACATTATGGCCGTGCAATCCGGCACCTATAAGAAGGCGCATCGCCACGGTCCGGGCGCGCAGGTGATTGTCATCGCCGGCAAAGGCTACTCCTTGATGTGGTTTCCCGGAAAGCCTTTCGTGCGCGTGGACTGGAAAGCCGGGAGTCTGCTGGTGCCGCCGGAAGGGTGGTATCACCATCACTTCACGACGAGCAAAGAACCGGCACGCCACCTGGCGCTTCGGCGCGGTCTTCGCCAGGTCGGTCATCCCTGGCGGCCGAATCTCAGCGAGCATGAAGGCGGGCACCTGCTTGAGCATGAAGACGAGCCGCCGGAAATTCGCACCATGTACGAAGCGGAGTTGAAGAAGGCGGGGATCGAATTTCGCATGCCGGCGCTTCGCGGGCCGGCTTAGACTTTCTAAGCGGAGGGTTCCGTGAATGAAATAGAAATCATCGACGATACGTATGCAAGAATCGTTGAACAACTCTGTTCGCAGCTGTTCAATGTGCTGCTACCGGCAAACAATATCGCTGAGTACGAAGATGCCGAGAAGCGTTTTCAAGCGGGCGTGCGGCGCGCCCGTGAGATTCGTGAAAGGGCAAAACAGTTACTGGTGGCGACTTAGAACTTATGTTCCAACCGCTTCAACAGTGTTTGCAATCTTCCTTCGCTCTTCCTATGAGAGGCTTTCGCGATCCGGAAAGAGTGCATTGCTGTCATCCTGAACAACGCGAAGCATCTCGAGTTTTGCAAAGGACGAAGCGCTAAGCGCAAGGCGTTTTAACTCCGCTTCACTTCGGTTTGCCCCTTTGCGCCATGCGCTATGCGCCTTGCTGTTCAACAATCCAAAAATCTTCGGCTGCGCCTCAGAATGGGATATTGCGGAGGAAAAAGGTTGAGCAGTGATTACTTGGTTTGCCATCCGCCTCCCAATGCCTTGTATAACGCAACCAGATTCGTCGCCATCG
>DATACQ010000068.1:0-3950 GCA_036258955.1 Binatia bacterium | reverse complement strand
CATGCGCAGCGATGTTCTTCGCCCGCAGCGGATCGCCGCGCATGGGAGTGCCGTCTGAGTTCGTGCGCAGCGGCAATCCATGCTTTAGCCGTGCTTTATTGCTGGTCACCAGCGGCTCGCTGTTTTGGATGGTGGCGGTTGGTCCCGAGAAAACCGCGATGCGTGGTCTTGTGTTCAGTGTGCTTTCGCTCAAGGTAATCTCCGAACTAACGTCTTTCCTCATTCGACGGGTGCGACCGAGAGTTCAGCCGTGTCTTACCGGCGCATCCCGTCGCCGACGCGATCGTTAGCTTGAGCAGGCAGTTTCGCATCCGAGCTTATGCCTGAAGAGGACCGCTAAAGGCGCACGGGTACCTGCATACTACTTCAGTTCGTATGGAATCTGCTTTGGCCCGTAGCCTTGCCAATAGCGGTGGGTCTCGGGATCGTAACGCCCTTGCAAAAATCCACCGGCCTTTTCCGCGCGGACGATAATTGCCACCGTGCGTTCATCTCCGCTCTCTTCCGCATGGATCGCATAAGGCGGAACCAAGTCGATCTTGCCGGCGGCCACACGGATGTTCAGTGTTTTTTTGACTTCCGCGTAATCCGGTTTCGAGCCGTCGTCAATTCGTTCATACCGCTCGATGGTCTCGTTGCCGTCGAGGACGCCATAGAGAGTCCAATTATGCGCGTGATCATGGATGGCGGTCCGCGTACGGGGCGCCTTGATGAGCCCGTTGATCACAAACCTGTAGTCCGGGTCCTCATAGAACAAGAGGTTCTCGGCGCGCTCAGCGCCTTGAGAACAGTCCGGCCAATTCTTTGACTGCTCTCGGACGGAGCGGTCCGCAAGTAGCTCCTGCAGCAGCGGAACCATCTTATTCCAACGTTTCGCCGCATCAACCTCGTCGGCGTGAAGCCGGCGCGCGGCGGCAATGAACTTCTGAACGACCGATTGGTGATTCATAATTGATCTCCCCTAACCGCTCTTATCAAGGCAAATTGCAAACTGCAAAATGCAAATTGCAGAATGCATAATCGCGGCCGTGGATTCGGTCTTGATTTTGCGATTGGCAATTTTCATTTCGCAGTGCGAGCTGATTCCTTAAACGTTTCCGCCTCTGAAGAATTCAATGCAATTGCAAAATCACGTGCCGTGGGCCCAGGAAGACAAGTATTTTTCTTGGTCCGGCGTGAGTGAATCTATGCTGATACCCATCGAGGCGAGCTTTAAAGCGGCGACCCAGTTCTCCACGGCGACGGGTACTTCATACACCTTTGGCGTCAAATCGCTGCGGTTCTTTACCGCCCATTCCGACGCGAGCGCCTGGGTGGCGAAACTCATATCCATGACGGAAGCGGGATGGCCTTCAGCCGCTGCGAGGTTGACTAGCCTGCCTTCCCCAATGAGGTAAATGATTCGGCCGCTGGGGAGGTGATAAGCGTCGACGAAGTTCCGCACGTTTTTTTCCACCTTCCGCGCGAGCTTGGTTAATGCCTTGAGATCGATTTCGATGTCAAAGTGCCCAGAGTTGCAGATTACGGCGCCGTTTTTCATTAACTTCAGATGCTCTTCCGCGATCACATGCATATCGCCGGTCAAAGTAATGAAAAGATCGCCGATTTTGGCGGCATCCATCATCTTCATTACATCGAAGCCGTCCATCGCGGCTTCCAGCGCCCGCACTGGGTCTACTTCCGTGACGATTACCTTTCCGCCCATGCCGCGGGCGCGGGCGGCCACTCCCTTGCCGCACCAGCCATAGCCCGCAACGACAACCCTTTTGCCGGCGATTAGCATATCGGTAGCCCGGATCACGCCGTCAATGGTCGATTGTCCGGTGCCGTAGCGGTTATCGAAAAGGTGTTTGGTGGCGGCATCGTTAACCGCAATGACGGGAATTTTCAACGCGCCGTCTCTCTCGAGGGCGCGCAGCCGGATAACCCCCGTCGTAGTCTCTTCCATGCTCGCGATTAAATTGGCAGCGAGATCCGTGTAGTCGGTGTGCAGCATCGACACGAGATCAGCACCATCATCCATCGTGATAACCGGCTTATGCTCGAGCGCGGCTCGCAGATGTTTATAATACGTCTTGTTGTCTTCGCCCTTGATCGCGTAAGTGGGAATCTTCTCGTGCTGCACGAGCGAGGCCGCAACGTCATCTTGGGTAGAGAGCGGATTGGATGCGCACAAGACTACATCGGCGCCCCCTGCTTTCAACGTCTGCACCAAATTGGCGGTTTCGGCCGTCACATGAAGACATGCGGAAAAACGCATACCGCGCAACGGTTTTTCTTTCTGGAACCGCTCGCGAACGCTTTGCAGCACCGGCATGTCTTGCGCCGCCCAAAGAATGCGTTTGCGGCCGGCTTCAGCCAATTTGGAATCTTTGACGTCGTAATTCTTTGCCATACAGGAAACCCCTCAGTACGTTTCGGCTAACCCGGTACACAGCGCGCTAGCTACGATCTCGCCAGATAAACGACACCGCGCGCAGCTGCCTGCGTTCGAACTATCAGTCGCGCATCTCGGGCTTCCGGGGAACTCGGAGTTGCGCAGGCGCGAGGCGGGCGTCTACTCAGCAGTCAGGCTAAACGCGCCCAGCGGCTCTCTTGAGCTCCGCGGCGCGGTCGGTTTTTTCCCAGGTAAACTGCCCATCGTCCGGCGTCCGGCCGAAGTGACCGTAAGCCGCAGTCGCCCGATAGATGGGCCGTTTCAAATCCAGCGTCTGAATGATGCCTTTCGGACTCAGATCAAAATTGTCCCGCACGATCTTGGCGATCTGGCTCTCGGGGATCGCAGCGGTGCCGAAAGTCTCTACAAGCACCGATACGGGTTGCGCCACACCGATGACGTACGCCAACTGCACCTCGCAGCGCTGAGCGAGCTCCGCAGCAACGATATTTTTTGCCACATAGCGTGCCATATAGGCTGCGCTGCGGTCGACCTTGGAAGGATCTTTGCCTGAGAAAGCGCCGCCGCCATGCCGGCCCATACCGCCGTAAGTATCGACGATGATTTTACGCCCGGTAAGACCGCAATCTCCCTGCGGGCCGCCGACCACGAAACGCCCGGTAGGGTTCACGTGGAAAACGGTCTCTCTGTCGAGATACTCGGCCGGGATCACCGCTTTGATAACGCCCTCCACAATCGTTTCGCGAAGCTTTGCATATTCGACGTCGGCGCTGTGTTGTGTGGAAATCACGACGTTTTTGACCTTGACTGGTTTACCGTCGCGGTACTCCACCGTAACCTGAGATTTGCTGTCCGGTCGCAAAAAATAAGCCTCCCCGCCTTTGCGAATCTTCGCCAAGTACTTGACGAGGCTGTGCGCCATCTGTATCGGAAACGGCATCAGCTCGGGTGTTTCATCGCAGGCGTAACCGAACATCATCCCCTGATCGCCCGCGCCTTGTTCTTTGTGCAAGCCTTCCCCTTCGGTAACCCCTTGCGAGATATCCGGTGATTGCTGTTCGACCGCTGTCAGTATCGCGCAAGTATTGCCGTCGAAGCCCATCGCCGAATCTATATATCCGATGTCGCGCACCACTTCGCGAACCACATCGACGTAGCTGACCTGGGCTTTGCTGGTAATTTCGCCGGCCACAACGATCATCCCGGTTTTGGCCAGGCTTTCACAAGCCACCCGGCTATTGGGATCCCCGGAAAGATGGGCATCCAGGATGGCGTCCGAAACCTGATCGCAGATCTTATCGGGATGTCCTTCAGAGACGGACTCGGACGTAAATAAGAAATCTTTTCCTGCCATTGTGCCTACACCTCCCCGGGGGCATGCGTCAAACGAGACCTGTATATAGCGCAGTTGTATAGCGGATAAGGGAGGGGGATTCAACCTGATGATCGTTCATTCCGCCTCATTGAAGCGATTCTCGAGCAGCTTTTCAATTGCGCGCAGCGCCTTCTCAGCATCGTCGCCAATGATCTCTACGTGGATTTTGCTGCCCTG
>DATACQ010000067.1:0-3036 GCA_036258955.1 Binatia bacterium | reverse complement strand
GGCTCTTGCGAAATGACGTCCAATGCCGCCGCTGCGATCCGCTTCTCGCGCAACGCGGCGATCAATGCGGATTCATCAATCAACGCCCCGCGCGCCGTATTGATCAAAAATGCCGTGGATTTCATGAGCGAGAGACTCTGTCGATTGATAAGATTCTTGGTGCCGGCTGTGAGCGGGCAATGCAGCGAAATGATATCGGCTTCGCGCAGCACTCGGTCCACCGGGAGTCGATCCGCTGGAATCGCGCCCGTTGCCCCAGGGCGGGCGGCAACAAGGATTTCCATGCCGAAAGCCCGCGCCATTTGCGCGACCGCCTGGCCGATGTTGCCGTAACCAACGATGCCGAGTTTCTTCCCTTTTAGCTCCACTGCGGGATAAGCGAGCAGAGAAAACACAGGACTTTTCTGCCACTCACCCGCTTTCACGGCATCGGCATAACGGCCCGCCCACGTCGCGAGCTGTAAGATCAACGCCATCGTGAACTGCGCCACCGAGTGCGTTGCGTAACCCGGAACGTTGCAGACCGCCACCCCGCGTTGGGTCGCCGCCTCTTTGTCGATGATATCGGTGCCGGTGGCGGCTACTGCTATCAGCCGAAGATCACGTACCTCCCGTGATTCCAGGACCGCGCGATCTATGACTACTTTGTTTGTGACCGCAACCGTATGGCCCGACAGACGCCCAATCGTATCGGTTGCGCTCGTAACACCATGGACCGTGCACGGCCACCGTTCGGCAAAACGTCTAAGTGACGTATCGCCATAAGTCTCTGCATCGAGAAAGACGATGCGTGCCTCTTGCAGGGTCACGGACGTGATTTCTCCCGCGCTTCGATGCGCTTGGCTTCTTGCCAGTAGCGGTCCATCTCTTCGATGGAGGATTCTTCAAAGCTCTTGTTGGCTTCCCGAAGTTTCTCTTCAATGTGCTGAAAGCGACGGGTGAAGCGGTCAACGGTTTGTGCCAAGACGTCTTCAGCCTCGATCTCCAGAAATCGCGCGATATTGACTAAGGTGAAAAGCAGGTCTCCGAGTTCCTCGCCAGTGTGCGTCTTGTCGCCCGAGCCCGCCGCTTCCCTCAATTCGCGCATCTCTTCTTCGACTTTATCCCAGACCTGCGCTATATGCGGCCACTCAAAGCCCAAGTGCGCGGCTCGTCTCGAAATCGACTGCGCTCGCGCCAGCGCCGGCATGGCCCGGGGCACGCTGCCGAGCGCTGATGCGCTCGCGCTATTTTTCTTTTCCGCCGCTTTGATTTGCAGGCGTTGTTTTAGCACCGCAGCCGTGTCCTCCGGAAGGCGTTCACCGGCGAATACGTACGGATGTCGTCGAACGAGTTTCTCGGTCAATTGGGCGACTACGTCAGCGACGGTAAATCGTCCGCTTTCCGTCGCAATTTGTGAGTGAAAGATGACTTGTAATAAGACGTCTCCCAGTTCTTCGCGGAGTTTCTTGGGATCGCCTTCGTCGATCGCTTCGAGGAGCTCATAGGCTTCTTCTAGCAGGCAAGGTTTAAGTGAGTCGTGGGTTTGTTCTTTGTCCCACGGACAGCCGTGTTCGCTGCGCAGTTGAGCCATGACCTCGAGCAATTTTTCAAAGCTTTCAGCAGCTCTATTTTCGTTCACAAGTCCCCCGTTAGCCGAGTTCGCGCCGCGGGCCGCAAGCATTTTGAGTCTTTCCGCCGTCGGTCTTCCGTAGAGCGGGCTGCAACACTTGATCTTACGTAGCCGCAGGTCGTCTGTCCACGCTGCGGGCCGGAAACTACGATCACGAATGTTCAACGTGTTGATATTTCAACCATCAACGTAAGACATTGAATTTGCTAAGAATTTCCGCAAGAAGGGGTTGCCAGAGCAACGCCGCTGCGATAGCATCAGCGCACATTGACCGCATTCGCTTGCGGCTACCGAATGGGAGGTTGGACGATGCTGACGAGAGAAGAAAACGAGATGTTGACCAGGGTCGGGCCGGGAACGCCCGCTGGAGAGCTGTTGCGTCGTTACTGGTTGCCTATCGGAGGAGCGAGCGAGCTGACCCCTGAGAATCCAACCCAGCTGGTAAGGGTCCTAGGTGAGACCCTGGTCTTGTTTCGCGACAAGCGCGGCAACGTCGGCCTTCTCGATGATCGTTGCGCTCACCGTGGCGTGTCCCTTTCTTACGGTAGGGTGGAGGAACGCGGCATCGCGTGCGCTTATCACGGTTGGCTTTATAACACCAAGGGCGATTGTCTGGAGTGCCCGGCGGAACCTGCGGGCAGCAAGTTTTGCCTGACGGTCAAGCAAAAGGCTTATCCTCTGCAGAAGCTCGTCGGTCTCTATTGGACATACATGGGACCGGAGCCCGCTCCTGTTATCGCAAATTTCGACATCTGGTTTCGCAAAGACGGCCGGCGCAAGATCTTTATCCAACCGCAGCTCGATTGTAACTGGTTCCAGGCGATGGAAAATTCCATGGACCCGGCGCACCTGCAAATTCTCCATCAGGAAACGGCGGGCCGCGGCCGCGCGATAAAAAATAGCACGCGCGGGCTCACCGACGATGTGGAGAAATTCGATTTTTACGAGGTACCCTGGGGGCTGATGAAGCGGCGCACCTACAAGAACGGCATGATCGACGAACATCCGGTGATTTTTCCGAATGTCCTACGCCAGGGCAATGTCGGCCAGTTCCGCGTGCCGATCGACGATACGCACACAAAAATTTATTTTGTGCGCTTCTTTCCCAGCGAGAACGGCGAGACTATCGAAAACGACGAGCCTTCAGTGGAATACATCCCGCCGTACAAGAATCCACCGGATGCGCTGCATCCATACACGAGATTTCGCATGGACGCGGTGCAGGCGCAGGATCATATGGCGTGGGAAACCCAGGGACCGATCTGCGACCGTACGCGCGAACGTTTGTCCAGCACCGATCGCGGTATCGTCATGCTGCGCGAAACCATGATGCGCGAGATGAAAAAAGTGCGGCAGGGGGCCGATCCCATGGGCGTGGTGCGCGACCCGGCGCAAAACCCGTTGATCGATACCCATCTCATGGA
>DATACQ010000066.1:0-2295 GCA_036258955.1 Binatia bacterium | reverse complement strand
GCGTGCCGGGGAAGCGATAACTGAATCGTTCGCCAAAGTCAGATCCTTCCCAGTAGGCGAGTGATCTGGACTCCATTTCACTTGGTTTCTCCGCGACCAGACTCTCCGCAGCGCAGGCGTTACACGTCAAATACGCCTTCGCTGCGGAGAGTCTGGTCGCGGAGAAACCAAGTGACATGGAGTCTAGATCACTCGCCTACTGGGAAGGATCTGACTTTGGCGAAGGATTTAGTTATCGCTTCCCCGGCACGCCCTGCCAGCGCGTGGCTGCCGGATACGTGTGTTCGGTAGCGACTGGATTGCAGGCGTTGTATCCGAAGGATCTTTGGCTGCAACAGATCGGTGCCGACAGTTACTTGGGCGTACCCATGAAGAATGCGGCCGGTAAGGTGCTCGGCCATATCGCCGTACTGCATACGGAGCCGATGCAGTTTTCGTCTGAAGACATCGCCATGCTGAAAATCTTCGCTGCGCGCGCCTGTGCGGAGCTGGAGCGCACTCAAGCGGAACGAGCTCTGCGCGAGGCCCTAGCGCAAGTCGAGCGGCTCAAGGAGCGCCTGCAGGCGGAAAACGTCTATTTGCAGGAAGAGCTCCATGCCGAATACAACTTCGAGGAGATGGTCGGCAACGATCCGGCATTATTGGAACTGCTTGAAACAATTCCCCGAGTGGCAGCCAGTGATGCCGCAGTTCTGATCCAAGGCGAAACCGGCACGGGCAAGGAGCTGATCGCGCGCGCCTTACATAACTACAGTCCACGCCGCGACCGCGCACTAGTCAAAGTAAACTGCGGCGCTATCTCGGCTGGACTGGTGGAGAGCGAGTTGTTCGGCCACGTCAAAGGCGCGTTCACCGGCGCGTTGACGCGGAGAGTGGGGCGCTTCGAACTGGCCGACGGCGGCACGATTTTTCTCGATGAGGTCGGCGAATTACCGGCCGAAACTCAGGTAAAACTGTTACGCGTGCTGCAGGAACAGGAATTCGAGCCGGTCGGCAGCAACACTACTGTGCGAGTCGATGTGCGTGTGATTGCCGCCACCAACCGCAATCTTGAGAAGGCAGTGATGGCCGGGGATTTCCGCGCTGATCTGTATTACCGGCTCAACGTCATTCCCTTACGCATTCCACCGCTGCGGGAAAGGCGCGGAGATATCCCGCAGCTCGCGATGTTTTTTCTCGAGCGCAGCGCCCGCAAATTCGGCAGCCGGGTGTGCGGGATCGCATCAGAAACCTTACAGCTTCTATACGATTACCACTGGCCCGGCAATGTACGCGAGCTGCAAAATCTCATTGAACGCGCGGTCATCCTGTCCCCCGGGCCGGTATTAAGCCTGGATCCGCATGCACTCTTTCCAACGTCTGATCCGGCGCCGGTCAAAAGGGATTCTCTAAATTCTATTCAGCCGCAAACCGCGGTGCCTTCTTCGTCAAACGGTGGCAGCGATCTGCCATCGCTAGAAGAGATGGAACGCCGTCACATCCTCGCCGTATTGGCCCAGACGCGCTGGATCATCGAGGGGCCCGAGGGCGCGGCGCGGATCCTCAAGCTCAACCCTAGCACCCTCCGCAGTCGTATGAAAAAGCTGGCTATCTCGCGATCGACGACCAACTAAGGAATCTCTGATTAATGCACGCTCACACGGATTTCGTCATTTAGGCCAAAGCGGGCATCAAGTACTATAAATAAGGGTCTACTGGACACCTCCCGCCAAAAGCCGGGATCACACCGGCACGGCAGAATTCTGAATTAATCAACCAATTTCCTAAATAAATCTCGCCTGTACCGTGTACCGCGAGGGCTCACCGCGTCTTCCAACGGGGCATCACTCATCAGCGCTATCGTCGTGGCCGCGGAATTTCGTGGCCACGATTACGCTATCCCCGTGATATTTCACAACGCCGCGATTGGGCGTGGCCTCAGTGCAGCGTACCTGTCATTTGAAATCAATGACCTACAAGATCCGGCGTGTCTTTAAATCGATGGCACATTGCTTGCGATCGGTAAGTCTAGGCGATTCATACGATGAGACACGGCATGCTGAAGATTACCTGTGATCCTCGCCTAGAGGACCTTCGCGTTTTCAGAATGGAAGGTCGTATCGTGGGCCCATGGGTTAAAGAGTTGCAGAGCGTGTGTGATGCGGCCCTGCGAGAGGAATCGTCACTCACGCTGGACCTATCGGGCGTCTCGTTCGTGGATCGGCAGGGAGTGGTGCTACTCCGCAGCCTAATTCAAAAGGGCGTCCTCCTTGTGGGCAGTACGCCTTTTCTAGACGAACAATTGCACGGTGAAGG
>DATACQ010000065.1:0-9802 GCA_036258955.1 Binatia bacterium | reverse complement strand
GGAAAGGCGCTTACGACCGCGGGTTCCAGCGGCAACCAGTCGATCGGCGCGCCTCGGGCCACCATGCGCTCGAACGTCTGATTGTAAGCGACCGTTAGCGGATACTCACCGGCCGCCGCGAGAGCGACTCGTTCCGTATTGCCGCGCTTCATGATGGGGTCATTCGCCGCAATTCTGCGGAAATACGCGATCGCCTTTTCGCGCCCCCAGGCGCGCGTCAGCCCCTGCAGCATCCCGTATGCCTCGTTGTCGAAGGACAGCTGTCCTTTCCACTTCGGATCGACTAAAGCCTCGTAGGTTTTCGGGACGTCCTCGCGTTTCACCAGTTTCGTATGCCAACCCCAGCACATAGGTAACCACGTAGTAGGCTGTCCAATAACCCTCTTTATCTACTAGATCCTCATCGATGGCTTTAGTTTCCGGAGAGCGGTACGAAGCCAGTAACTTGCGTTCCATCAGCGGCACATACATTTCTGCCCGACCGGCGACAACGTCCCAAGCATGAAGACCGCCGCGAGCCTCCGTGAGGATCTTGTTTAGCAGAGGACCGCCGCCGGTCCGGAAAAGCGTCGCCTTGATGAACGGGTACTTCTTCTGAAAGCGATCGATGACTTCTTTGCTCTGATCCAAAGTCATCGTCGTGTAGAAAACCATCTGGCCTTCTTTCTTGGCCGCCTCGAGAACCTTCGGATCCGGGTTTTGCGCGCGTGCATGGGTGACCATTATCAACAGGAAGAAAATGAAAGCGTCCAACACCTGCAGACTGCGTTTTAACGGCATTGTGGCCTCCAGGCGATGCGGAAGAAATATTCTCAACCATTACTAAAAATCACTAAAGGTCCAACGTGCTTTCCGCGAACAGTTCCTGGACGGACATTCTGCGCGGCGTAAGACCCTGCTCGTGAGAAAATCCGGTAATCATGTCGAGCATGGCCCGATTAGCTTTCACGCCGTAAGGAAAGGGATCATCGCCGATGATCTCACGAGTCATTGCGGTATACTCCGCGCCATAAAAAAGCGCGGTGGGAATCGACTCAGCCAGTCGTGCTTGCGCCAGTTGCTTGGCTCTGACGAAACCGTTGTACAAATTGAACGCCACCCAGGGATACTTTTTGTAGATGTCGCCACGAACGATGTAGGTGTGATTGACCGGTAAAAACCCGTGTTTGTTGTGAAACCGGGCGGCTTCCGCCATGCGGTCATGGAACAACGGCTTTATTCGACTCCAATCGCCTTTGCTGCCCATGCGACCGGAACGGTCGAGCGCGTTAGCCTGCAGCACCCAGGGGCTGGCAATGTGCGCGACATCCAATTCGTTGGCCAGCAGCGTTGATGCGAGGCTTTTGTTCGGCGCGATCCGGCTAAACGAAATGCCCGGGGGCGGCTTGAACCCGGTGGCGCCGCCGTGGCTCATCTCTTCACTTCGTTCCATGTACCAATGAATTTTATACTGGGAGACGCCGAAATCATGCTCGAGTATGCCGCGGATCCAGAGAGCCGCCGTCTGCTGGTATTCCGCAACCCCCAGTCGCTTCCCGGAAAGGTCTTCTGGTTTCGCGATGCCGGAATCCACGTGGTACGAAAGCTCGGTTTGAAACAAACGGCGGCTCGGAAACACCGGCAGCGCGATCATGTCGGCACCCTGAGAGCGGGCAATCAGATAGGACGACATCGACATTTCCGCGATTTCGAATTCGCCAAACTTCAGTTGCCGCCAGAACGTTTCCGCGGGATGGGAGTAGGTGGGGATGATGTCGATTCCTTCGACCTGCACCGTGCCGTTCATCAGCGGTTCGACCCGCTCATTATATGCGGAAATAAAAGCGAGGTTTAATTTTGTCATCGTTTACCGCTGAAGCACACCTAGGCTCGGAGTCTTGCGATCTGCGGCACGAGCACCGGAGGATTTCTCCCTTTGGCAAAACACAGCCGGAGAGGTGTGATCCCGAGAAGCGTAGCGACGAGATATCCTTGTCCAAAGTTGGCCTGAAAACGGCTTTGGGCGCCTCAAAGGTAACCCGATTAGTAACCATCGATGGACCAGATGTCATAAAGCAATTCCATGCGCCGGAAAGTGTGCTTGCGCGTTAGCTCCTGCAATTGGGGCGAGTGGAGATAACGCACGGCGATTTCCTCGGCCAGGCTGCTGTGATCTTCGTCCGCTTCGGAGTGAACTGTGAAAAAACGCACGTCATCTGGTTTCATGTTGTAGTTTTTGATCAAGCCGTTGCCAATCGCCGCTGCGGCGGGACCAAAGGTACCCTCAGCCCCGATCTGGATCGACATGACGACAAACCAGGGCAAGGTATGAATGATGAGCTCAACGTAATAGAGATGAGCCGCGGTAGACGGCCGTAGCTCGGCATTCTCCAACTGGTCCTTCGAGAGCCCGATCGCCTTCGCGAAGCGAATCGCCAGCTCGTTGTGTCCCGCGCTGCCAGTGTCCATGCCGCGGGTTTCCTCCTCGACTACCCCCCAAAGGCGCTGCGCGATCTCGGGATCAGTGCATGCCAAATAGCGCAGCATAGCGATGCGCGGAACGGCGGCGCGGAACTGATAATCCTGAATTGCCCAGGCACGAATTTCATCCATGCTGGCCGTGCCGTTACACACCGCCTTTAAGAACGGATGCTTGATGCGGATTTTTGGGAATGCCTGGATGTCCTTTTTTAACTGGGCGACGAATTCTGCGGCTGTGGCCATTCCTCGGTTCCTCCCGCGCTTAAGTTTTCGATCACGGAGTGATGGAGTAATGGAGTGTTGGAGCAGTGATCCGGAGCAGTGATCCGAACCCATCTCTCCATTCCTCCAATACTCCAATACTCTATGCTACCTTCTTCCTTCCAGCCTGCTGACGAAATACTCCCAACCACGCATCGGGAAACGCTGATCGGCGTTGTAAACTTCGAGCTCCTCCGCGGTTAAATACTTCGGTTCACCGTGCAGCAAGGCGAGGTGATTCCACTCACCAAGCATCGCGAGGCGAGTCGTGCGCTCGATCACTTGCTCGATGCTTTCGCCTACCACCGCGTCGCCGTGCGCGCGCATCAATACCGCCGGAGCGCTGCCGAGCGCGGCAGCCAGATCGTTACCGCGCTCCACCGTGCGCACCAAGCCCACGCCTTCATACACCGGTGGGCCGTCGGCGGAGAGAAATTTGCCATAGTGATGCATCGGTTTGAGCTTGATCGGAAGGACGCTGAAGATCGTGCTCCATTTGGAGTGCGTGTGGGCCACGCTCATGATCTCCGGGCGGGCTCGCAAGATGCACGAGTGGATAGGCCATTCGTTGGGGGGTGTCTTGACGCCGTCTAGGTAGTTGCCGTTAAGATCCTGCATGATCAAACGGTCGCGTGTCACGCAGCCGGGGCTTACGTTTCCTATGGTGATAAATGCTTCTGCGCCGGGTACGCGGACACTGATGTGGCCATAGCCGTCGGTTACGCCTTCGCGATCGAGGATGTGGCACGCGGTAATCAGTTTGCCCGTGAGTTCCTTTAGCTCCGACGAGTCGATCTTGGGCACGTCGTTTTGGCTGGCAGCCATGAACACTCCTTCGACAGAGATTTGAAGCAATGGTCCGTGTTCGGAATCTATTAGCCGCTTGCCAGGGTGTCAAGGACGCCGGAGTTCATCGCCTTTACCGCAGATGTATATGCGACGAAAACTGCCGATCGACATTACCTGGACTGGGAGGAGGTTCTCTTGTCAGCGTCTCAGGGGCACCCGGTAGCTTGACAAGCCGCGTGAGCAGTAGGTTAATCCACTCAAAGCCCGTGCGCCTAAGGGAGATTGTCTATGAAGAAAGCCTTTCGCATGATCTTGCTAGCCTGGTTTTTGGTTAGGGGCGACGGTCTGCGCGCAAGAAAAATACATAGCGAGCTATGCTGGTTTCGCCGGCTTTCAAGCTCCCTTGTGGGCCGCCAAGGACTTCGGGCTTATGACAAAGTATGGGATCAACACCGATCTGGTCATGATCCCAGGCTCTGCGCGCGGCGCTCAAGCGTTGCTCGGTGGCAGCATTCATTTCGGCCAAATAGACGGCACGGCGTTGATTGCGGCGATCAACCAGGGCGCCGATCTCGTGTTTGTCGCGTCCTCACTCAATCGGTTTCCGTTTAGCCTGGTGACGCAAAAAAATGTACGGCAGCCGAAGGATCTCATAGGCAAGAAAATCGGCATCGTGAGCTTGGGGGGTGCCCACGAGGTATCGCTCGTTTTGGCCCTGCGCGAATGGAACATCCCGCGCCAGTCCGTGACGCTGCTTGCCAGCGGACCCGCGGCGAACCGTCTAATCGCGCTCTCAAGCGGTGCTTTAAACGCAACCTTGCTTGCGCCGCCGGAAACCGGCGAAGCGGCGCGCATGGGACTTCCGACTTTGGCGCACATGACCGAGCTCAAGGCCGCTTACTTTCCCATGAATGCCATCGCTACCCGCCGCTCTTTCGTGCAAAACAACCGCGACGTGATCAAGCGCTTTCTGCAAGCCTACGCCGAAGGTATTCATCATTTCATGACAAATAAGGACAAAGGCGTGGCGCTGCTGACCGAGCGCATGAAGCAGAAGAATCCGGCCGTCGTCCAAGAAACTTATCAATACTTCGCTTCTTCTTTTTCGTCACCGCCACGCATGTCTCACGAAGGCATGCGGGCCGCCATCGATATGCTCCAGCAACGTTCTCCGGATCTCAAATTCGACACCAACGTAGGCAGGTATCTCGACGAAAGCATCATGGACGAACTGGAGAAAGAAGGCTTTCTTAAGAAGGTCTCCGGGAAGAGTTGATCCGTTCGCCGAGAGCATTCAGCATGCCAGTACAACCTCTTTCTCCGGCCATACTGCAGCGTCATCCGAACACCCCGGCTAGCCCCGTCGGATGGATCAAAGCGTTTCCACGAATAGAGCGTAGGCTCCTCGCGCTGACCTACGTCGTGAAGGGAGACATCGAGAGGCTCCGAGCTCCAACCGCTAAATCGCCGCGCAGGGTCCCGGGCTTGTGGCGGCACACGTGTTTCGAAGCTTTTATCGCCGTAAAGGGTAGTCGAAGCTATTACGAGTTTAACTTCTCTCCATCGGGGGAGTGGGCGGCGTACAGCTTTCGTAGTTATCGCGAGGGTTCTCCTTTGGAAAACGAGCGTTTACAGCCGGGGATTACGGTGCGCCGGGACGCAAGCACATTGGAGCTCAGCGCGGATATCCATTTGGATCATCTGCCGGCTGCGGGTAAAGGAGCGAGTTTATGGCTGGGGCTCTCGGCTGTGATTGAAGACACGGAAGGACGGCTTTCCTACTGGGCGCTTACACATCCTCCAGGCAAACCCGACTTCCACTATCCGGACAGTTTTATTTTGCATTTTAGCCGCCGCTAGATGGCTCGAAACCGATCGCTTATACTAGCACACCATGAAGTTCGGCCTTGATCGGCTCCTGGAAGAGCGTGAAATACAAAAACGATTGACGGGGAGGCGCATCGGGCTGCTCGCCCACCCGGCGTCCGTGTCTCGCGAGCTGGTTCACTCGCTAGATGCGCTATCAGCACTAAGAGACATTAGGCTCACGGCCGCCTTCGGTCCGCAGCACGGGCTTCGTGGTGATAAGCAAGATAACATGATCGAGTCGGAGAACTTTCATGATCCGGTGCACGGGCTACCGGTGTTTAGCTTGTACGGAGAAGTGCGCCGCCCCACAGCACAGATGATGGAAACCTTCGATGTGTTGCTTGTCGATCTTCAGGACCTGGGCTGCCGCATCTATACTTTTATCACGACATTGCGTTACGTTCTCGAAGAAGCGGCGCGCCATGGAAAGGCGGTGTGGGTACTTGACCGGCCAAATCCAGTGGGGCGGTCTGTCGAAGGCTTAAGCCTGCGTTCGGGATGGGAGAGTTTTGTGGGCGCGGGGCCTCTGCCCATGCGCCACGGTCTCACCATCGGCGAGCTTGCCAGATGGTTCATCCGCACTTTGCGACTCGACCTCGAGTGCGAAATCGTGGAAATGGAAGGATGGGATCCCGCCACCGGGCCAGGTTACGGGTGGCCGGCCGGTGAACGCGCATGGGTCAATCCAAGTCCCAACGCGCCTAATCTATGGATGGCGCGCTGTTATGGCGGCACGGTGATGCTGGAAGGAACGATGCTTTCAGAAGGTCGCGGCACGACCCGGCCGCTTGAATTGTTTGGGGCCCCCGACATCGCAGTACGGCCGCTGCTCGCCAAGATGCATTCTCTAGCGCCGCAGTGGCTGCGCGGCTGCCGCCTACGAGAATGCTGGTTCGAGCCGACGTTTCACAAACACGCGGGTAAGCTCTGCGCCGGAATCCAAATTCATGTGGATGATCCGGCTTATAATGCCGGAGAATTCCGCCCCTGGCGCTTGATCGCGCTGGCACTGAAATCTTTGCGTGCGCTGTGGCCGGAATATGGTCTCTGGCGCGACTTTTCTTACGAATATGAACACGATCGGCTCGCCATCGATTTAATCAACGGCAGCGAAGTTCTACGCCAGTGGGTCGATGACCCAGCCGCCACGCCGGCGGACCTTGAGACGCTTGCCGGTCGCGATGAGGACTCGTGGCGCGAAGAGAGAGAATCGGTGTTGCTCTATCGCTAGAACGATGTATTTCGCGTTCTCTCTCGCTTGGAAAGTTATTATCCGCAACGAACTCCAGAAAAGTGCCCCTGCTCGGACAGAGGCATTCGGTAACGTATGCCACTCCAATTTGCGCCGTACGGGGAGCCGGTCGAGCCGCGCTGCGCAGGACGGAAGCGAGTAAACTGAAGCGAGATGAGTTGAGCGACAATCGTTTGTGAAAGAATCGAACATGATGGCTCGTAAGAGCGCTCTCCGGCTGCCACCGGGATTTGTCTTGGAGCTCCAGATACTTAGATCTTACCAAAGTTCTATTGGTCTCTGCTGATCAACCAGCCTTTCTCGCGCATTCCGTCCACACTAAGTGATGGAGTTCTGTCCTTCCGTCTATAGCGGAAACACCGTGGGCCGGCTGGTTTAGCGTCGCGCGACAGGCTCAACCCGAAATGAACGCAATTGAAGTCGAAAATCTGCGCAAGGTTTACCGGTCGAAGTCCGGTGAGTCGAACGTGGCTCTCGATGGAGTCTCTTTTGAAGTTCCTCAGGGCATCATCTTTGGATTGCTTGGGCCAAACGGCGCCGGGAAAACGACACTCGTAAAGATCCTCACCACGATCATTCCCGCAACCTCGGGACGCGCGACCATTCTCGGGTGCGATGTCCTGCGCAATGCTGTTGATGTGCGACAGCGCATCGCCGTCGTCCTCCAACAGACGGCCGTGGACAGTTTACTTTCGGTCAAGGACAATCTTCTGATCTACGCCTATCTGCACAATGTGCCGCGGCACGAGGCTCGGAAACGCATGCAGCTCGTTGTGGATGAGTTCGAGCTCGCTGACAAGCTGGGGGAGACGGTTTACGATCTGAGCCTGGGCACGAAGCGGCGGGTGCAAGTTGCGAAAATTTTTATGGTGGACTCACCCGTCATCTTCATGGACGAGGCGACTACCGGCATGGACCCATTCATGAAGCGGCGCGTCATGGATCGCATCATCGCCGAATCTCGACGAGGGCGAACCGTCTTGCTGACGACTCAGGTGCTTAGCGAGGCCGAACAGATGTGCGATAAGATCATGATCATCGATCACGGCCGCAGCCTCGCATCCGGTACGTTGGAGGATCTGCGTCGACTCGCCGAGCAGATGTTTCGGGTTAATCTTACATTTGCTGCGCTTGATGAGCGGGTTATCAAACGTCTTTGGGCTCTCGAACCGGTGGAGCTCAACACCAGTGGCAAGAGCGTGGAAATGTTGTTCCGTGGCACGGAGGCATCGTTGCTGGCAGAACTGGCCGACATCGCGCGCACGGTGTCGATCACGCAGTTCGAAGTCCGTGGCGCCGATTTGGAGGAGATCTTCATGGCGGTTTTGAGAGATGCCCGATGAGCGGGATTGCAGCCGTTATCTATCGGGACTGGCGCCAGCGGATCACTAACCTGGGTTTTGTATTCTGGGATTTGTTTGTGCCGCTGGCGTACTTGACCCTGTTCGGTACCGGGTTCGACCGGGCGCTGGCTCGGTCCTTTGTTGTGGATGGCCAGACGCTTGAATATACCCACTACTTGCTCCCCGGCGTTATTGCGATGACCGGTTTTAGCGTCGCGATGAACACCGCATGGGGATTCTTTATGGACAAAGACTCCGGGATATTTTACGAGCTTTTGACCTACCCGATTACGCGCCGCCAACTGCTTATCGGCAAGGGCTGTTTCAATGTTCTGGTGAGTCTAATTGGCGCGTTACTTGCCATATTCGTTGCGTTTGCCGTCATGAGTGTCCCGGTCCAATGGGAGTTCTTGCCGCTGGCCGCGCTAGTGATCGTGCTGACGACAGCCGGATGGTTCTTTCTTATGAGCATATTCGCCATCCGGCTGAGTCGCATGGACGCGTTCAATACAGTTACGAGTGCCGCCTACATTTTCCTGATGTTCTTAAGCAGCATGTTTTATCCACTCGCAGATCTTCCGCAGTGGTTCCAATGGATTGCGCGACTCAATCCCATGACGTGGCAAGTCGATATGCTGCGCTTTAGCTTGCTCGGGACCGGTGCTTCGAGTCTGGTCCTTATGGAGAGCGTCGCTTTCGTGATCTTCGCTGCGATGTGCCTTGCGTTGGCAGTGCGCGCTCTGGACGAGGCGGCATAGCATTCACCGATTAGGAACCAGTGGTACGGTATGGGGTGATTTGTTGACAAGGCACAGGACGGCGTATAACAAAAGATCTGCATCAAATCTCTACGAAAGGAACTCGTATGGCAGACCACCAGCAAAACGAGAAATGGTTCGAGGGAAAAAGTTCGCTGTTCAAGTCCAGAGCCGAGCGGGTCAAGGCGGACATAGCCCGGCGCAAAGCAGGGCGTAAAGCGATCAAGGGCGAGGACGTCAAAGTCGAATGGGAAGCGCAGAATGGCGTGTGGATGGGGCCGCTGGTTTCTCAAGAGCTGGGCTTCGAAAATCGTATCATTGAAGTCGACTGTCACATTTATCCGCCGCACTCACATTCGGTCACGCACAAACACAACGAGGCGATTATCATCGTGCTGCGCGGCCAAGGCTACAGCCTCCTGGATGAAGAACGCATTGAATGGAAGCCCGGAGATACGCTTTACATCGGCCAGGGCGTTTGGCACCAACATCATATCACCAGCGACGAGCCCGCCATGGTATTTGCTATTAAGCCGTTGCCGATACAGGAATATATGGGCGAGCTGAACATCATCTACAAAGGCGACCAGCCCAAGATCAATCCTGACTTCAAGGCGGGAACATTTCTCGAAGAGTTCGCAAAGATCGGGAAGAAGTAAGAAGGCGTGACCGTGAGCGGCGAGGCGTGAGTCAAGCTAAGCACGAAGTGACAGTTTATTTCCAAGATAATCTTTCGCAACATCATTCCGAACCCGCCAATCGGCGAGTGTCGTCTCACGCGTATTGAGATGCGCTTTCCAGCGCGAGGGTGACGATGCGTTGGACCAGGCGCGGGTAACTCAAGCCTGCTTTCATGGCCGATTGGGCAAATTCGTCGTCCTTGTCCAGATTGGGATTGGGATTTGCCTCGAGGATGACGATTTCGCCGCTCGGTGTAATGCGTAGATCAATCCGTCCGTAGCCGCGGATGCGTAGTGCGCGATACGCAGCTCTGCACATATTCGCGATCCGCTGCGTCATACCGTCCGGGAGGGTCTCGACAAACACGTTTTTGATACCCAAGCGTTTGC